>JALNWR010000055.1 GCA_023230795.1 Candidatus Cloacimonadota bacterium | reverse complement strand
TGTCCTTCTCCAAGGTCTCGCCAAACAACAGTTTCACCTTGTAGCCGTTCTGACTATGTACATAGTGCAACGGCACAACACTGGGGGTAGCCTCACTACCATCCGAATTATAAATCCAGGTTATTCTGTCAAGAATACGATTATCAACAGCTTCAAAAAGGTTGTTTCCACCATATTCGCCAAACACGTACTGAAGTGTATTTCTACCCTGATTGCCGGGATGGTTTTCTACTCCAGGTATGCTGATGTACTTTACTTCATAGTTGTTTAGCCGATGATAACCGTTAATGTGTTGAGCAGGGTTGTGATATGCTCCTACATCCATACGAGTACCATCGGAATCTTGGTCTTCGGGGTCCAGATACCAAGGGATTCCGTTTGCGTTGAGATCAGGGTTTCCGGCGTCGATACAAGGAGACTTCATGACCGTATTCCATATTGGCCTATAATCCTCATCCAATCCCATATTATCAATGTTGCAATGGCTATTCAATAGTGAAGTCACTCCCTGAGGCACGTTACTAAACAGAGAATTACAAACTGTTATGGTGGAATTTGTGGGAGCGACAAACCGTGCAACTTCAGTTCCTGAATCAAACACGCAATTGTCGAATAATGCATTCACAGGAGAGTAGGAAAATAGGATGCAATTATATTCTTCTGATGCGTTGTCTAAATCAAACACACAGTTTTGGATGACCAGATTCCCTGTACAAGCACTCCCAATAAGCAAAAAGTGCGAAGAAATAGTTTCAAACGATTTAATAATGTTCCTTTCGAATGGTTTAGTGTCATCGAAATGGCAAGTTTGAAAACCAACAGAATATGATCCTTCTGTGTCTAAGCCAAGATGGTCGTTATAATTCTCTATAAATTCGTTTCCAACAATACTAAATGTCGAGCAGTTTCTCAAATACAGAGGACCTCCACCTCCGCATGCTTCATTGTGGATAAATCTATTGTCATTAAAAAATAGATTTTGAGAATCATATACAAAAATGGCTCCACCTTCAGTTCCATCCGAGATTGATCCCACATTATTATCCAAGCTATGGTTACTGTCAAACGTACAATTAGATACATTTACTCCTTCACAAGAAGTGATATGTATTGCCCCTCCAAATTGTGCAACGCATTTATGAAACTCAGTATGTACAATCCTAACGTCATTACAGTTGTCGAACTTAAGAATTCCAAAATCACCCCTATTTGCCCGACAAGCTATAAACTTGCAGTTGTCAAATTCAATATTAGATGAGTTCACAAACCTGTGTGTTCTATACTGGGTTTGGTTTTCATACTCTCTGAAACCAAAACAACAATTATAAAACTTGATTGAACCATTATCCGCTGTGTGTATTGTGTATGTGCAGTCGTTTGTCTCACCAGCTGCCTGATTGAAATGTATATTACTAAATTGAAGTGCGATATTGGTAGCTTGAATATCCAGCTCTTCAATGTATCGTGGACTAATACTTGTGATATCTGAAGTATTGCCTCTTATCACTATGCTTTTGACTACATTTGGGTTATTACACGATACTGTAATATCTCCATGCGAAGGTGCTGTCCATGGCCAATAATAATCACCTCCAGAGATATTGATGTTCACAACATTTTGAGCGTAGAAGGGAGAAGCAATAATGACCTTAGCATGTTTAATTGCCTCAGAAAAGCTCGAAAAAACTCTATCATCTTCATTGCTGGATACCATCAATTGACTTATAGTCATGTTTTTTAGTGTATATTGAGGTACAGTTATATGGAAATCAGGAGTATCTGGCCCCATGGTCATAACAGGCGATATATAGGGATAATAGCTAAGCCCAGATTCTAAGTCAAATAGACGATACCTTACCCTGTGTTGACCATTAGGTACTTCGAATTGATAGGCTCCATTCGCATCTGGATGCGTCGTCTGATAAGCATAAGCATCCTCATCATATATGTCGTTCGGATGAATCAATTCAACCACTACATCACAAACATGCTCTTGTGAATCTTCCAGAAAAACAGTTCCAGAGATATGAGCTGGTGGTGGCCCCAGGCGAAAACCGATAGTATCGCCTGCAGTCCCAATCTCAGAAATCTCCAGTCCTCTCGCGTCATCGTTGGAAAGAAAAGGCGAAGGATCAGTCATCGCATTCATCTCAGTTCGTCCCTCCTCGCTACTGTAATGAGCTAATAAATAATTTCCATCTTGGTTTAGCGTGCCTCCGGGGCGGTATATGTAAACTTCATCTGGTGGACCATCACTATTACCATTACCAGCGTCTGTATTGATTCGATAGATGAGTAGCCCCGAACCTTCTAATCGAGTCTCATAAGTACCGCTTTTTTTACGATATTCAACGATAAAATACTCACTATCCGAATTTGGTGAAATGATCTTGTAAGCGTTATTAGAAGGAGAAGTTAATGGATGTATTGTATATGCCTGGTGAGTACTTATCACAGGTATTGTCGATATCCAGCCGCCATACTTCCACTTCATATATGCTCCCATATGTATTGGTGGATTTATAGTTACTGCCATTAAGTCCCATATTCCCACAGGATTTAGGTAATCCAGATCGTAGTGATATAGGTCTGGTGCTCCCAGCGTATGGAAAAACTCGTGACAGAGAACGCCAACGTTTTTATCATTCAGGTAATTCTGTAGCTGGAAGTTAAAGTCCTCAACTTTTTTTCCATGGATATAAACATTTCTGTCATAAAAAGACCATTTATGAGGCCATAGCAGACTGTTCCAGCTGTCTGTACCACCCCTCACAACATATACTATATTATCTACTTTGCCATCACTATCAGAATCGATGTTTAAGTCTGAAGGGATTTGAGAAGAAACGCTATTAGTGGCATTTTGAAGAAGAGTCAACTCCCTGCTACTTCTTGCACTCTCGCTATTGTAACCAATTGGGTTAGTGATAGCATTATAAGGTGAATAGTACGCTCTGGGATGTGAATCCTGCCATGAAACTATCAAGTTATTCACAGCGGCAGGATAGAGGGTGGTATTGACCGTCAATTGACTGTATGAAGCCTCCAAAAAGTAGTTTTTTAGTGAACTGGCATTGCTATTGAACCAACCATCATATAGTGAAATGTCCTCCACAAATTCTGTTTGATCGCTAAACCGAATAAAGATAACGATGTTATTAATAGTTCCTGTTGTGGGTGCGCTTCGTGTCTCTTGCTCTGGAAATGCTGATTCTCGTCTTAGTTGGTATTCCCCCTCGCTGATATTGATTTTCGGATTCAAGCCAGCCAATTGCGGATCGTTCAATCCTACTATTAAATCCGATGCTGAAACCGTGTCACCGGTTTGAATAGCATAGGTATAATAACCCGTATCTGGACTTTGGATGATGGTATAACCATCTTCATCATGCAACCAGTTATGATATTCGTCACCGCTGGCAAAACAATTAATCATTGTACCATCCGGCTGATTCACCTGAACGGGCATGTCCGTCAGATATGCCGCCACAAGCCACTGATATCCGGCAAGAAGTGATATGATCATAAGCGATACCTGGATAAATTTTCTTACTTTCATGTTTTCTCCTTAACATATTGAGCAAAATATTGGAGTAGATTCCAATTCATTGTTTCTCAGATTATTTGAGGATGTCTAACAATCCTCAGTTCCTACACTCTATTTAATATCTTGCGAGTGACATCTCAATCGTTGGGATAAATTCCAACTTGAGTTTCTCATGTACCATGAAGTCCTGCCCAAAGGGCTCCGCTTCATACTATCTATATCCTGCTTCGCCCTCAAAACATAAAGGGTTCCACCTATAAAAACTCAGGATCAGAAGCCATTATCAGATCAATTTTAAACAACGCTATTTCCAGCACAAGTCCTACAAAACTAATAATAAGAATCTTGCTTTCCATGTCAAGAACAATTCTGCAGGCATTACTCAGTAGCAAGATTTATGCCCACCCGCCATCCATCCGCCTGAGCCCCTATATAGGCTCCTGGCTCAGAATATATTCAGATCATCTTGAGACCTTCTTTTGACCAGCAGAAGAAGGTCTCAAAAGCTTTTCATTATGTTCTAATACGGTGAATTTGTCAAAGAGCCTGCTTAGTTTTTTGTTTTAAAGCCTACGCCCTTGTTCTCCATTTGCTCCTGGCCATAAACCTTGACTTCGCCATGCTGCTTTTCATAATTCGCAATATTCTTTTCCAAAAGCTGTAATAGCTGCTTGGCATGAGAGGGCGTCATCACCACTCTGGTGTAGATTCTGGCATCGGGCAGGCCGGGCAGGATTCTGCCGCAATCCATAATAAATTCTGAGGGCGAATTTGTAATCATAAAGAAATTCGCATAAGTTCCTTCGCCGACTTTCTCGTCGAGCTTGATGTTCAGCTGTTTTTGAGGGGGATTTGGGTTTGACATGTGATACTCCTTATGTTATAAGTTCTTGTAGTTGAATTACATTTCCATGTTTCAGAATGCTTTCATATAGCCTGTAAAAGTGGGGTGATTGGCGGCAGATATCGGAATTTGCCAGGATGATCAGACAGCTCTTGGCCCTGCTGAGAGCGACGTTTAGCTTTCTATCTACTTTCGCGTCACTGCTCAAAGATTGCAGGCTGCCCAGGCCGGATATATTGCGCAGCGGGAAGCAAAGGATGATGATGTCGCGCTCGGAGCCTTGATAGCGCTCCACAGTATCTATGCTGATGCCTTCTATCTGTTTTCTGAGGGCATGGATCATCACCCGATAGGGAGCCACGATGCCGAGGTCTGCACTTGGATCAAGGATAGCGCCGGAGCTCTTCAGGTCATTTACGATGCGAACCACTGCGCTGACCTGCATGGGATCATAATAATCTTGCTCCGAAGGTGGACAGTCTATCCACAGCAGTCTTTTGCTCAGATATTCAGGCAGCTTTGCCTTCGCCAATTCTGCTCTTTGTTCTGGGCGCGCAGCTTTCAGTTTGTCTTCATAATAATGAGAAATCATGCTGGCGATCTCTTCATGCATCCGGTAGTGATTGGTGAGCATCACGGTGTGCTGGCTCCAACCTCTGGCTTTGTGCACGCGGAAGAGTCTTTCCATCAGGGATTGATCGATGCGGTCATATTCCAGCTCATTTAGCGGGCTCTCGGCAAAAGCAAAATCCAGAGGACTCTGGACGCAGATGGCGGGCAATTGATTTTGGTCTCCGATTAAAATGCACTTTGGGGCCAGACTCACCAGACCCAAGAGCGAAATCTCCAGAATCTGAGAGGCTTCATCCACGATCAGTTCATCCAGCCGGGTAATGCGCAGAAGGTCTTTATGAAAGGACATCGCACTCTGGATGGTGGAAACGAAGATTCTGTTTTCCCTTAGCAACCTGTCCATTTCACCAAAGCGTTTTCCCTGCATCAGATTGTTCAGCAGTTCGTCTTCGATCACTTGTGAATTCCCGCTGCGGATAAAGGGAATATCCCGATCTTTAAGGCAGAGGCAGATTTCATCCACAGCCCGATTTGTAAAGCTGAGCACCAGCATCTTCTTTCCGGTATCCCGATAAAAGCTCTGGATGTATTTGCCGATCAGGCCGGAGGTCTTGCCAGTACCCGGAGGGCCTTGAACGATGTAAAGCTCTTTGGCGGCTTGCATCTGCCGGATTACTTCTTCGCTTTCGCCAGAGGAGGCTTCCGCTTGCGGTTTGATTGGCTCCCTGAGGCCAAAATAGAGGTCTCTAAGCTGAAGATCAGCCTCCAAGAAAGCGGATAGAGAGGCCAGGGGTTGGTACAAAAAGCTCTCAATGATGTCATGTTCCAGGCACCAAAGCGCGCTTGAAACCAGTTTGCGCTTGATCCCTCCGCGAATCCTGAGCGTGATTTCATCTGTATCCAGCTGGGCGATCACTCCCCGGATTATTTCCTGCTGATCCACCCGACGCTCCTGTTGATACAGCAGGACGATGTCTCCAGTGCGGAAGTTTGTGGTTCCAGGATCTATGCTTACTCCCAGCCGGATTTCACACTGATCGTAGCTCAGTATCTTCAGGTTCCCGATTATCTTGCCTTCTTTTTCCAGAGCGGACTTGTGCCAGAGAGCGTTTTGACCGTAGCTGCTTTCAGAGTGATCTGAGCCGGTTTTCACCTGCCAGATTTCGCGGGCGATGCGTTTCACTTGCTCACAATACCAGGTATATTCAAAGCTGCGCAGGTTCCTTTTCAGGCGTTTGAAGCGCTGCAGCTGTTCATTGCTGAAGGGGCTATAAGCCTCCCCGCTCTGCAGGATGAGCCAGTCAAAGAAGCGCTGAGGGTCTATCGTGAGCAGCCGCATAATCCCCACGATGCGATTGCGACAGTGCAAAAGGTTCTGCTCCCGCAACGGCATATTGGCTACATTGCGCAGGGCCTTATCCTGCCCGGCAGAGTAGAGAATGGAGCTGGAACCCAGATTAGCATGGCCATAGGCATTGCGGATGATGAGATTGTAAGCCACCACTTGATAAGCCTGCGATGGCCATACATCATGTGGATGCGCTTTGCCGCTTTTGAGCTCGACTATGCTGTACTTCTTTTTTTGATAGTAGAGCAAATCCAGGCGTCCCTGCAGCCCATAAGCCGGGCAGAGGAAGGAGGGCTCCAGAAGGAGCTCATGTTTGCTGATATCAGAGCAGAAGTCCTGGATCACCGGCAGATGGGTGGCCTGAATATCCTTAAAGATGCTGTTTGCACTGCTTGCCCCCAGCCCGACCATGGGGATAGCCATGCTCTGCAGCCCGTTTTTGAAGAGCTGTAGATAGTCCAGCTCCGGCTCGTGGATGAGGGTGTCGAACATGCTGTTTACCATCTGCCCCAAGAGCATCTTCTCGCTGCTGCCTTCGGAAAAAAGCCGTCCTAATAGATACAACTCCGGAAATGAGCCCGTATCCGTCATGCACTGGGAGACCGCCGAGGCATCGATCAGGAAATCCGGCTCCAGCACTATAAGGGTGCGGGGGTTGTCGATAAAGTAACCGGCTCTGCCTGCCACTTCGCTGAGTTCATGACAAAAAAGGCTGGCGTATGGCCAGAGGCTGGGCGCCAGGCTGCTGTATTTGGCTTTTTGGGGATTGCGCAGATCGTCTCGCAGGAGGATATCGATGCCTTCGCCCTCTTCGGTGATGGCCTGAAGCTCCAGCCCGCTCACCCTGCCGCCGCTTTTGTATAGCTTCCAGCTTTTGAGCAGACAAGAGAAGCTTTGCTTTTTGCTATGTTTGGGCTGAGGAAATTCTGTGGCTGAATGCAGTATCTCTTGCAACTCGGGGGACTCAAAGCCCTCGGACAGATGCTTTAAGAGATTGTATATACTGAGGGCACCGGACAGCACATTGACCTCAGATGCCGCATCACCCTCGCCATGCGCGGCTTTATTTGCCACTATCCTCAGTACGTTCACCTGTCCCACGATCTGCCGGGGGGTCTTGTTCAGATCGTGATAATACTGCATCCGGGCAAAAAGGCCGTTAAAGCTCTGTTGCACATCTGCCAGCAACTCTTTGTAAATCTGTTCCAGCAGCTGCCTTTGGGAGATCAGCCTGGAGCTATCGCTATCCTCACTTTGCAAGGTGGACAGCAGCTTTTCTGCCAGAGCCTGGGCTAAGGGAAACTCCATTACTCTTCTTCGGCTTCCTCGTCTTTGGCAAAGAACGCTTTCACGAATCTCACGGTATGGAAGTTCTCAATATCATCGATAGCTTCGCCCACTCCCAAAAGCCGCACCGGGATTTCCAGATTTTGCTTGATATTGAAGATGATGCCACCTTTGGCAGTGCCGTCAAACTTCGTGAGGGCGATGCCGGTGAGCTTGATAGCTTCATCAAAGTGCAGGGCCTGAGAGATGGCGTTTTGTCCTGTGGTGCTATCCACTACCAGGATGGTTTCATGCGGTGCCTCAGGACAGGCTTTTTTGATGCTGCGATCTATCTTACCCAGCTCTTTCATAAGGCGGTCTTTGGTATGTTGCCGGCCGGCTGTGTCGATCAGCACCACGTCATACTGCTCGCGCACGGCAGTAGCCACACCGTCGTAGATCACAGAGGCGGGATCGCGGTTTGCTTCAGAGCGCAAGATCTGCACATCGGCACGCTCTGCCCAGATGGCAATCTGCTCGATGGCAGCAGCGCGGAAGGTATCTCCGGCCACGATCAACACCTTTTTCCCGGCTTTGGCAAAGATATTGGCCACCTTACCGATAGTGGTGGTTTTACCGGTTCCATTTACGCCTACAAAGGCGATCACAAAGGGCCTAGTATCCTCGGGAAGGTCAAAGAAGTCACTGTCATCGGGGATATCTTTGAAAAGGATGTTTTGCATGATATCCACGAGGTAGATTTGCACTAGTTCGGGATCGGTAATCTTATCTATTCTAACCTCTTCTCTGAGGTTATCCAGGATCAATTCCGCCATATCGGTGCCGGTGTCGTTTTTGATAAGTATCTCTTCGATCTCGTCAAAAAGTTCTTCATCCACCACCCCGCGGAGCTTGACTGCTTCAGCGATTTTATCTATAAACCCGGATTTGGATTTAGTTAGTTTCTGGCGCAGGTTTTTCAATTTACTAAGCATGGCTTCTCTCCGTTTCATTATGTTTATCATTGACATATTGATGCCGTGTGCTAAGTTTGCATCAAAGGCGATATCGTCAATGAAAATGTATTTACAAAGCTATATCGTTCGGTTTTCCGAAAGAGAAAGCAAATAGAGGAAAGATGAATAAATTTAAGATTCAATACCTGTTGATCGTGATCTTACCGGTCCTGACCGGTTGGATCGGTGCCATGCTGTCCGGAATGCAAAGCGGTCCGGGCGGGCTCTCACTGATGCATATCAGTCTTGGAGTCGCTTTATTAACCGGGCTGATAGCCCTGTTTATCCGCTATCTGGGCGGGCAGTGGCACTTTCTGATTGCCGTAGTTTTATCACTGATCTATGCTGCAGTATCCTTGAAGCTGATGAATGCCCCGATCAGCATAATGTCGCTGTTTCTGGTCAATCTCGCTAATGCTTTGCTCACCATAGTGCTTGTAAAGTCTGTGTTTTACGTAAAGACTTTGTTTCGCTTTCGCACTATCTTCTTTGGTCTGTTGGGAGGTTTGGTCTTCGGCAACTATCTGTCAATTTTATACAGAACTTTGACCGTCGATCTGCCTTCGGGATTTTGGAGTGCCAACTTTATGTATGGCCTCATACTCTATGTATTTATCGGCTTTGGCATGTCTATGGCAGACCTCATCATCCTGCGCCTGGATGTAGCGCAGCTAAGCAGCAAGGGCAAACCGGAAGATGATAGCTGACTACGACTTTTTTGTGATAGAGCTGCCCGAAGGAAAGCTGCTCAACGAGGTCTTTGAAAATGAGCAGGATTTGTATCTGGAAATCGGCTCTGGCAAAGGAGAATTCATCTCCCAATATCCTATCAGCCATCCCAGCTGGAATTTCATCGGGATGGAAATGAGCGAAAAGCGTATTCGTAATTGCCTGAAAAAGCTATCAATAGAAAATAACCATAACGTCCGTCTCTTCAGGCATAAAGCAGATGCAGGCATTGCAGAGCTCTTTCGCAAGGAAAGCCTCTCTGGCGTCTTTATCCAACACCCCGATCCCTGGCCAAAGCGCAGACATCATCGCCGGCGTCTCATCCAGCAGGATTTTTTATCTGCATTGGCCGAAATCATGAAGCCAGGAGCCCAAGTGCAGATTTCCACAGATCATGAAGACTACTCCGCCTGGATAGTAGAAGAGTTTTTGGCCAGCCCACACTTTATTTGCTTGCAAGACGATCCCATTCAAGGGCGATACAACCTGGATGAACACATCGTCACCTGGTATGAGGAAGAACAAAGAAGGCTGGGTTATCCACCCTATTTTATGTTGTACAAACGCATTTGAGGAAATAAAATGAAATACACTTTTAACGCAAATCCCCGGGTAAACAAGACCCTGAGCATGGTGGTAGAAACCATCTCGTCTATGGCCGATGAACAACTAAAACATATACAGCAGCTTACCAAGATCGGGCAGTCGCTTTCCAGCGAGACCGATCTAAGCAAGATCTTTGATATGATCCTGGATGAAGGCGTGGCTTTTACAAAAGCCGATGGCGCCACCATCTACAGGGTAAATGAAGATGCCACCGCTTTGGAATTTGAGATCGTATATAACGGCACTATGAAGATGCGGCAGGGCGGCTCTCACGGAGCGGTAAACTGGAAACCCGTACCCCTGTATGATGAAAAGGGAAATCCCGAGCTCTCTTATATAGTAACGGCTGTATATCACAAAAAGCAGGGCCTGTGCTTTGATGATGTTTATCAGACTAAAGATTATGATATCAGCGGCACTATCAATTTTGATAAAAACTCAAATTACCGCTGTGAAGCTATGCTGACCATTCCTTTGAAAGACCATGAAGACACGGTTCTGGGCGTAATCCAATTCATCAATCCCCTTACACCGGAAGGTGAAGTGAATGTCTTTAGCGATGAACACCGGGCCATGCTGTCTTCTCTGGCTTCTCAGGCTGCGATCGCTTTGTCAAATCGAAAGCTTATCGAAAGTCTGGAAAACCTTTTGATGGAATTCATGCGCTCAATTGCAGGAGCCATCGAGCGTAAAAGCAAATACAGCTCAAACCACATCACCCGCGTGGCTCTTCTCACCGATATGATCGCAGAGAAGATCAATGAAACTGAAGAGGGGCATTATAGTGATGTACACTTCAGCGAAAACGAACTGAAAGAAATCTCAATGTCTGGCTGGATGCACGATGTGGGCAAGATTATCACCCCGGAATTTGTGATGGACAAAAGCACAAAACTGGAGCGCATTATGGACGGAGTGCACTTGGTGCAGGAGCGCATTGCCCATATCAAGACCCTGCTCAGATACCTGAAGCTCTCCCTCAGTGAGCAGGACTATCAGGACTTCGTAAAAGAGCATATTAATAAAGATGCTGCTGATGCAGTAGCCTATCTGGATGAGGCCAGTCACTTTGTGCAGGGGCTCAATATCGGTGGAGAATTTGTGCCCGATGAAACCCTGGCCAAAATGCAAATCCTGGCCGAGATCGATTTTGAATATGAAGGCCATAGATACCAGGTTTTAGATGATCTGGACAAAAAGAACCTTAGCATCAGACGCGGCACCCTCAATACCGATGAACTCAAAGTGATGCGAGATCATGTATCCATCACCTGGGAAATGCTCTCTGAGCTCAGCTTCCCCAAGAAATACAAGAATGTGGCCTTTTATGCTGCCTCGCATCATGAAGCGCTAAATGGCAGTGGCTATCCCCGTGGATTAAGCGATGGACAGCTGCCTTTGCCTTCACGCATCATAGCCATAGCAGATATCTTTGAAGCGCTCACTTCGGCAGACCGTCCTTACAAAACGCCCAAGACTCTCTCGGAATCTCTGAAGATTATAGCTATCATGGTAAAACAAGGGCATCTTGATCCCGATCTGGTGGATTTCTTTTTGGACAGCGGATTGTACCTGGAATTTGCCAAACAGCATATGAGCAAAGATCAGATCGACGATGTAGATATCTCTTTGTACAAAAGCCAGAAGAAGATTGACTAACATCCCTTTGTACCTGGCGCCTCTGGCGGGCTATAGCGACCAGGCTTTTCGCCGGCTTTGCAAAGACTGGCAGGTGGACTATCTGGTTAGCGAAATGGTGAGCGCAGATGGCTTGATCAGAGATCAGGATAAGACTCGAGCTTACGTTACCTTTTCAGAAGCCGAGCGTCCCTATGGTGTACAGATTTTTGGCTCCGATCCCGCGGTAATGGCAAAAGCCGCAGCCGCCCTTACTGCCTTCAATCCGGATTTTATCGATATCAATATGGGCTGTCCGGTGCGGAAGGTGGTCAAACGTGGAGCCGGCTCGGCTCTGATGAAAGACCCTGCCTGCGCCGAAGAGATAGTAAGGCAGGTGAAAAAAGCTATCCCGGCCTCTATGACCCTTTCAGTGAAGTTTCGCAGCGGATGGGATTCCAAAAGTCTGAATTACCTGGATTTTGGCCTCAGAATGCAAGATGCAGGAGCCGATATCATCTGTTTGCATCCGCGCACTACAGCGCAAGTCTTTTCCGGACAAAGCAATTGGGAGCATATTCAGAAGCTGAAACAGGCCATCAGCATTCCCCTGATCGGAAATGGCGATGTCGATAGCCCGGAATCTGCTGCCCAAATGCTGAAAGTTGCAGCCTGCGATGCCATCATGATAGGCCGCGGCGCTCTGGGACGTCCCTGGCTTTTTACCCAGATAAAGCAGTATCTGGCCGAAGGCTACTACCACCCCATCACCAAAGCGCAAATCCTGGACTGCGCCTTGACTCATATAGATTACGCTCTGCTTTACAAAGAAGAATACGTGGTTGTGCGAGAAATGCGCTCTCAGCTCTGCCACTATGCCAAAGGCATGCCCGGCAGCAAAGAACTAAGAGAAAAGATCAATCACAGCGGCTCTACCCAAGAGCTACGTGTGCATTTGAGACAGTGGCTTTCAGGCAAGCATGGAGTTTAAGGCGCTGAGATAAATTTCACATATGCTCTGGTTACACAAGCGCTTTAGACTTCATTTATGAGCTGATTGGGTACTTGCTGGATTGGCTGTTTACTGGACTCCTGCCTGCTCACTTGGGCGTATGCTGGATTGGATGCGTCTCGCGTCCAGTAAGGACTGAGAACTAAGGAAAGCGAACCGGCAAAAGTGAGCACACCGAAAAAGAGCACGTCCCGTGCTCTGCAGGCGAGACGCCTGCAATCCAGCTAAGGAATATCCAGCTATTATCTTTATAATAATTTCGCTGAGTCTCAACTCGTAAATAGAAAAAAGCAACATATATCTTGACACAAAAGCAGCTAATGCAGATACTTGTTTCAGTGAATAAAATATCTGGAACGTTACCGTAGAAATCGCTATTGTTTTGAGCGTTCCAATTTCTTTTGACTTTAATGATAAACTAAAGATAGGAGATTTTGTGGAAATACTTCATGATCAGCAGAACAGTCAATTTGGACACTCACTGCTTTTGCGTTTTTACAGCTGTATCTCCTCCCCCGCATTCCTGCCAAATTTGCATCACTCCCGCTACTCTTACAACTCAGAAAGATATTCAAATAACTGCATATTATATATTAAATCAATAAGGAGTTAACTGTGAAACACTACTTACTTAAAGCAACGCTCATAGCCATGTTTATGATCGTCGCTGTCTTTGCTTCGGGACAAAGCATCTTTTATGAAGAGCCTTTTGACACGAACCAGGGTTGGACATTAGAATCAAACTGGTCGATTACATCAGGATATCTGCAACTAAGCTGGTCACCTTCAGTAACAAACTACGATCTTTCGGCAACTTCGCCA
>JALNWR010000054.1 GCA_023230795.1 Candidatus Cloacimonadota bacterium | reverse complement strand
GGGTTATAGAGTCCTGTAGGGACGGCATTTCAGATAGCAAATACCGACCAGTCCATAATCAGACTCTCATAAAATGGGGGAATGCCTGTAAAACCTATACTTGACTATAATCCCCCCAGCAAAATAATGGCTCTGTGACTTGATGGTGCGAGTATAGGTAATAGGGAATTCAAAACCGAAGCGGCCTCCGCCACTGTATGCAGCATAAAGGTTTGAGGAGTCACTGTCTTTATCGATGGGAAGGCGCCTCAATGCTTATAAGAAAGCAAACCGCTGTGAGCCAGGAAACCTGCCAGCAAGTATGGGAATTTCCCCGGAGCAATGGGAATATTTCCGTCCAAAAAGTTCATCTCAAGTCACAGTAAGAAAAGAGGTGAACAATAATGAAAAACAAGACAGCGCTTTTGCTACTGATGTTGATAGCTCTCAGCCTTTTGGGAGCAGATCTCATCTACGTAGTAAATTCACAATCCCGCACTCTGAGCCGGATCGATACTTCCAGCGATCAGGTGCAAAATACCTTCAGCATTTTGGGTAATGTGCCCAATAAAGTAGTGGTGGGCGAAGACTATCTTTATGCGGTGAATTCCGGTGACAACACCATCCAAAAGATAGACAAATCCGGCGGCAATTCATTAGCCAACTATCTGGTAGAATTGGGCAGCAACCCCTGGGATGCCGTCCTGCATGAAGGCTATCTTTATATTACCGGCCTGTTTACTGCGAGGGTTTACAAAATGGATGCCAGCAACGGAGAAGTGATAGCCAGCTTGCAAGTAGGTACGGCTCCCGAGGCTCTGTGTGTGGTGGGAGATAAGCTTTATACTACAAATGCCGGAGATTACGCTCAAAACTATGCCGGCAGTTCGGTTTCGGTGATAGACCTTCCTTCCTTTTCCGTGTTCGATACCTTGCCAGTGAGGCTGAATCCCCAGTATCTACGCTGGCATGAAGGCTATCTGCATGTTTCCTGCACAGGCAATTGGGCGGATATAGGCGGCAGCATAATGATCTTCGATACTCAGAATGACAGCCTGATTCAGACTATAGAGCTGGGCGGCACCCCCGGCAATATCTGGATCGATGCAGATCATCTTGCCTGGGTGGCCGATAGCTCTGGAAATCATATTTATCGCTATCATGCCCTCAGCTATGAGATGCTCAATGGCAGCGACAATCCCCTGCCCATTGGAGGCTCAGACCTTACCGGAAGCTCCTCTGCTATAGTGATCCTGACTCCCCAGTGGGGATCAAATGCCAGTGTTTTACTTTTGCATCCCGATCTTAGCCTCATCAAAGAATACACGGTAGGCATGATGCCCACAGACTTGAAATTGGAGCCCAGCCCCAGCCCGGTGGAAGATGATCTGATTACACAGGCACGAATCTGCGTATATCCCAATCCCCTGCCTATGGGAACAAGCCTTAAGATCAAAAGCGAAAGGAGCTTGAAGGCAGATTTGAAAATATTCAATCTCAAAGGACAATTGCTTCAGGAAACACACCTTGAGGGGACAGAGCTAAACCTGGACACCACGAAGCTCAGTTCCGGCTGCTATTTTTACCGGATTATTACAAGCCAGGGCACAGAAAGCGGCAAGTTTGTGATCTTGAAATAATCCGTGACTGACATGCAGTGGCGACTCTATAGCAGCTTGCGCTTTGTCTGGGGAAAAGTAGCCTCAGACCTTCTGGCAAAACCCGACCTGTTTTTTGTTATAGCAGATGCGAAGCAAGAAAGTATCTCTTGCGCAAGCCACCCACTGCTCCTGCCTTGAATTTGATTTTAACTTGGTTTTAACTCGAGATGACTCGAAGCTTCGAGTGGACTCGAGTTAAAAACGAGTTGGCTGCAAGTTGGCCGAAAAGGCAAGCCTGCTCCAAAGTCTGGATATCAGAGAGGAAAAAAGGCCTCAGGCGATATCCCTTGATACTGGCTCAAGATGAGAGCTAAGCTGTTTTTTTCATGCTTAGGATGATAGATATCTGTTTATTCATTTTGCCTTAGATGATAGCAGAATCTAAATATTATGATAGATGCCTGTTTGTTCCGTTTGCCTTGAAAGACTTTAGCTGGCGGCTTAGCCGCCATTCTCGAGGCTGACACTCGCGACAAGACTTTTTCCCCGTCTTTGAAGGCGGGGCACCCGCAGCTATATTTATCTTTACGTGTATAATCTCAATTTAGCTGCGAAAAGGATGGATACAGAGCCTAAACCCTCTCAACTACCTAAACCTTCTAAACTCCTTCAACCCTCTCTCCCCTTGTATAATCAGATGAGTCTCAATTCGGAGTGCGCTTGTATAGTCTATCGTAAACGTGAAAATAATAAGTCCGTGTGCCTGGCCTTCAAAGGCCAGGAAGAAGTCTTGGCTGGATGGCTGCTCCGGGGCGTGCCGGTTAAAACCGGCACCTAAAGTCTTTTAAGGCAATAGCTTTTGAGCCTTTTTTATAAACATAAATGGCCATTAAAGAACATTATTTTAGAGCCAATCACAGAACAAAGAAAGCAGCCAGAAGTTCAGCAGTTTCGGAAGTTTAGATTGCACCAGTCTGTGATACTAAAAAAATCCAGCTTGACACTTTTTGTAACTTTTACAAGCTTGATTATCATGGAAGTTAATGAAAGCAAAACGAATGAAAATATCTCTCTGAAGCATGCTGAAAGTGCGCTCAATGGGATCAGTCCGGGTTTGCTGCCAAATCTTATGCACAATCTCCCGGGGATGGCTTATCGGTGCAAAAACGATTCTCAGTGGTCTATGCTATTTATATCGGAAGGGTGTATAGATTTGACCGGCTACCGTGCCGATGACTTGATCGACAATAGTTCCCTGAGCTATAGCGACTTGATTTACAGGGAAGATCGGCAACTGGTGCGCAGCGTTATAAACGATGCGATTAAGAAGCAGACCCAGTATCAGCTGGAATATCGGATAGTCTGCAAGAGCGGAACGATAAAATGGGTCTGGGAAAAAGGAAATGCTGTTTATGACCTCAATCGTAATACGCCTTTTTTGGATGGACTAATCATGGATGTCTCATCCCGGCACAAAGCGGAAGAGAAATTGAAACAAGCAGCAGAGGAGCTTGCAAATCTCAACATCAAGAAGGACCGGTTTTTCTCGCTGGTCGCACACGATTTGCAGAATCCGGTTTATGCTATAATCTCTTTATCGGAATTTGCCGCTGAAAATTACGAGAGTTTTGACCGGGCTCAGATCGAAGATGCTTTTTTACAGGTAAACAGTGCTGCCCGTGGGATTTTTACGCTTTTGGAAAACCTCCTGGACTGGGCAAAATTACAAACCGGGCAGATGCAGGTTCAAAAAGAAATTTTATCGATAACAAAGACTGTAGAATATGCTATTGAGCACTATCGTAAGTCCTTTACACAAAAAGACATTGAGATTGTTTTCGAGCACGAGGAAGAATGCATGGTGGAAAGCGATATTCGGATGCTTTCCTCGATTTTCCGAAATCTGATTTCAAACGCATTGAAATATTCACATCCCCATAGCAAAATCATTGTGCAGCTCAGATGCGGTAGAGATCGGATTTGGGCAAGTGTGAAGGACAATGGGATTGGCATTTCGCGCCGGCATCTACAAAACCTGTTTAGCATCGATAACGAACTTAGAGAATATGGTACGGCAAACGAAAGCGGGAGTGGGCTGGGCCTGATATTGGTGGATAATTTTGTCAGACTTCTGGGCGGTGAAATCCAGGTGGAAAGTAAACTAAGCCATGGTACCGAGTTTTCTTTGACTCTCCCAGGGAGAATTTGATTGACTATAAGACCGAGTTCAAAATAATGCCTCTTTACTAAATATGTGGATAGAAGATGAACGCACTATTTAAACCCGAATTAGTACGCATCGTGGATGCTTTTAAAAGTAAAGGTGATTGCCTGGACTACATGGCCGGGCTGCTTTCAGACAGCGGATGTTTGAGTTTCCCAGATCGCTATCTGAATGCGGTGAAAGGCCGTGAAGAGATCATGAGCACCGGCATAGGACGTGGAATAGCCATTCCTCATGCCCGTGACCTTACGGTAAATTGTCTGAAAATTGCGGTTTGCATGTTAGAGGAAGCTTTGGATTTTGGGGCTGTCGATAACGAGCCGGTGAATCTGATCTTTATGATCGCGGTGCCTCAAAATTCGAACCAGGAATACATGCTTATCCTCCGCAGCCTGTCGGAATATCTCAGACAGGACAAAAACCGAGCTAAACTGCTCGGATCAAACTCTGATCAGGAGCTATTTGAACATGTTCAAGCAATGCAAGATACTATTAACGCTGCTGCTGCTAAGTAGCCTCGCAGCTCTGGCCGCCCAGAGTGAAGATGCCGGCAATGCCGGATTTGATACTCTGAAATTGATATATAACGCCAAAACCATGGCCATGGGAGGAGCCGTAACCGGTCTGGCTGAAAATGCCGGCTCGCTTACCTTTAATCCTGCTGCCATCTTACGGGCACCGAATGCTGCTGTGGCTGCCACTTTTATGGATCATTTTGTAGGTAGTGGCGGCGGAAGCATAGATTACGTGTATCCCAAAGACATCTTTGTGGCCTATGGTGCCAGTTTACGCTATTGGAATAGTGGGAACATGGACCGCACCGAAATCAGCCCCTCCGGAGAATTGATCGAAACCGGAGACAGCTTTGGGGCGCAGAGTCTGATAGCTTCAGCTTCTATGGCTCGCTATATCAGCCCGGCGCTGGATTTGGGCGGAAGCCTGAAATTTATCTATGACAGCATTGACGATGCCAGTGCCACAGCTGTGATGATAGACATAGGGGCACTTCATCATACGGTAAACGAAAAGGTCAAAGTAGGGCTCAACCTGCGTAACATCGGATTTCAGAGCTCTTATTATACGGATGCCAAATACAAGGAAAAATTGCCGTTCACCTATAATGCGGGATTATCTTTGCGAATGCGTGATGATTTGATCTCGGCGATAGATATTGGCAAATCCGGTGGCGACAAGATCCTGCTACGTTTGGGGCTGGAGTATTTCCTGCATCCAAATCTGGCCATCCGGGGCGGCTTCAAAAGCAATGCTGCAGATTATCACATGGGCAGCTTTTTGGGATACCTGGGCGGCGGCAGCCTTGGCCTGGGTTGGAAAACTGGCAAATTCGATTTAGATTATGCTCTGGCATCCTATGGGGATCTGGGACTCATCAATCAAATCACTGTAAATTACAATTTCAGAAACTAAGTAAAGGATAGATTTTTGCACTCTTTTTTATTTGAACTGGGGATAGAGGAACTACCGGAAAACGTGATCCTGCCAGCTATCAAGCATTTGCAGACTTCTTTTGAAAAGAGCTTGCAGGAAAAAGATTTGAGCTGTGGGCAAATCCAGATTGGCTCCACCCCTCGCCGCCTCAGCATTTGGGCAGAGGGTCTGCCCGCCCGGCAGAAAGACATTCAGATCAGCAAAACCGGCCCTTCGGTGAATATCGCCTATACTCCGGAAGGTAAGCTTAGCAAGGCCGGCAATGGATTTCTCAAAAAAAGCGGAGGTCGTGCGGAAGATATCTTTATCCAGAAGACTCCGAAAGGTGAATTTTTGGCAGTAAGCTATCTCCAAACCGGAGAGAGCACCATCGACATTCTGCGCCGCTGGATTTTGCAGAGCATCCCCCAGATTCCCATGCCCAAGAAAATGATCTGGCAGAGCCGGGAACTGGCCTTTTCCAGACCCATCCGCTGGATTTTGGCTTTGTGGGATAGCACTGTGATAGAGCTGGATTTCTTTGGCATCAAAGCAGGAAATTATAGCTTTGGGAATCGCTATCTGGGCTTAGACAAAGCTATAGCAATAGAGAGTCCGCAGGTTTATGAAGCGAGCTTGCACAAGGCCAGAGTAATAGTAAACTGGCAGCAGAGACGAGAGCTGATCGAAGCGCAATGTGCCAACCTGTTTGCAGGTCAGGCATTCAAAATCAAAGAAGATACCCGCCTTTTGGACATCGTGACAAATCTGGTGGAATATCCGGAGGCTGTGGCAGGAAATCATGACCGGAGATATCTGACTCTGCCGGAGAAGATTATCAGCTCCACTATCAGTCAAAATCAAAAGTGCTTTTCCGTTTACGATGAAGATGAACGGCTGAGCAATAAATTCGTCTTTATCTCAAATGGCAATCCCGAATATAACGACATCATCCGTGCCGGTAATGAAAAAGTGGTAGCCGCAAGGCTGGAAGACGCTTTATGGTTCTTTACCGAGGATTGCAAACAGCCCCTTGAGGACTATCTGCCCAAGCTGGAAAGCGTGGTCTTCCAATCCCAAATGGGCACTCTGGCAGACAAAACTGCACGCTTAGCTCGCCTTTGCGAGCGGATCTCAGAAGAGCTGGGACTTGCCGAAAGCCAGAAAAGCAAAGCGACCAGGATCGCCAAACTATGCAAAGCAGATCTGGTGACCTTGATGTTGGGTGAAAAGGAATTTACCAAATTGCAGGGCTATATAGGTATGCAATATGCCCTGGCCCATGGAGAGGATGCTGAGGTAGCCCAAGGCATCTATGAGCACTATATGCCGCGGGGCAGCAAAGATAGCCTGCCTCAAAGTGAAGGCGGGGCCATCTGCGCCATTGCGGATAAGCTGGATACCGTGGCTGGAATCATCGGAGTGGGACTGATGCCCACCGGCAGTCAGGACCCCTTTGCCTTGCGCAGAGCTGCCGCGGGAGTGGTACAAATCCTGGCGGATCGTAGCTGGAGCATCGATCTGATGGCTTTGATCGATTTTGCTTTGCAAATCCTTCAAGAAAAAGTGGCTGTGGAAGAAGATTCTGCGGCCAAAGTGAAATCTTTTTTCAAGCAGCGCATTAGCTGGCTACTGGGAGAACTGGGCATTGCCTATGATGTGGTAGCCAGTGTGATGCATGTGGATATTTCGCATTTGCCGAATCTCATTGCCCGGGCGCAGGCCTTGCAAAAACTGAAAGCGGAAGATGATTTTATTCGTTTGGTGATCGGTTTCAAGCGCGTGGCCAATATCATTCAGCAAGAAAAATCTTTTGTACAGCTGGACTCCACACTTTTTGAGCTGGAAGCGGAACGGGATTTGCACAAGGCTATAGGAGTGCTGAACAAGCAAATCTTAAAAGCTCTGGAATTAGAGGATTATAGCGAAGGTTTGCGGAGATTGGTAGAATTTGGCAGCATCATCGATAAGTTCTTTGATGATGTATTGGTAAATTGTGAAGATGAAGCTCTCAGAAAAAACCGCTACGCTCTATTGGCGGCTATCCGGGATGAATTTACCCGCATGGCAGACTTAACCTTGATCGTAGTAGAAAACCAGATAGATGGAGAATAAATGCATATTTTAGAAATTTTGAAGAAACGTGCCGCCGCAAATCATGGCACCATAGTCTTGCCCGAAGCCAGCGATATGCGCACCCTGGCAGCAGCCGCTGAGATTTGCGCTCAGAACATTGCCAAAGTGGTGCTTTTGGGCAAAGCAGATCAGGTCTTATCAGATGCCGCAAAAGGGAACTATGACCTGAGCGCTTGCAATATCATCGATCCTGCTCAAAGCCCTGATCTGGATAATTTTACTGAAACTTTATATGAAAGACGCAAGGAAAAAGGCCTGAGCAAAGAAGAAGCTCATATCACCATGCAAAACCCCCTGTATTTTGGAGCTATGATGGTGAAAAAGGGGCAAGCAAGTGGCATGGTGGCAGGTGCTGCAAATACTACAGCCAATGTGCTCCGTTCTGCCTTGCATGTGGTGGGTGTAATGCCCGGCCTCAAAACCGTATCTTCCTGCTTCATTATGGTGTCCCCCAAAGCAGATGAAAGAACCTATCTTTTTGCAGATTGCGCTGTGGTGCCGAATCCCAGTTCAGAGCAATTGGCCGACATTGCCAGCTCTACTGCAGAAAGCCGCCGTTTGATCCTTGCAGATGAACCCTTTGTAGCTCTTCTGTCTTTTTCCACTTTGGGTAGTGCCGAGCATGAACTGGTGGAAAAAGTCCGCGAGGCAAAAAGCATCCTGGACCAACGCATGGTGGATTTTAACTATGATGGCGAGCTGCAATTGGATGCCGCTATCGTAGAAAAAATAGCGCAGAATAAGGCACCCCAAAGCAAGGTGGCGGGAAAGGCCAATACCCTGATATTTCCGGATTTGCAAGCTGCCAATATCGGCTATAAGCTGGTGCAGCGTCTGGGCGGATACGAAGCTATCGGCCCCATCATCCAGGGCCTGGCAGCTCCGATCTGTGATCTGTCCCGCGGATGTTCTATAGAGGATATCATCAATACTTCTATCCTCGTCTTACTGATGTCAAAATAACAACATATATAGGAGATTAAGGTGGCAATTAAGCTGTCAAATCGTACCAAACTCATCAAGCCCTCGCCCACTTTGAGCATAACGGCCAAAGCGGCGCAAATGAAAACCGAAGGCATCAATGTGATCAACTTCGGTGTAGGTGAACCGGATTTTGATACTCCGGAGTATATCAAAAAGGCCGCACACGAGGCCATTGAAGCAAATTTTACTCGCTATACAGCCAATCCAGGCATCATTGAATTGCGTAAGGCTATTTGCGATAAACTGGAAAGAGACAACGGACTGATCTATGCACCCAAGGATATTTTGGTTTCTCCGGGAGCCAAGGCCTCCATCCTGAATGTGCTGACCGCAGTTTGCGATGTCAATGATCAGGTCTTGATGGCGACGCCTTATTGGGTGAGCTATCCTTACCAGGCGCTTTTGGCAAATGCAGAACCGGTATATGTATTCACCCGGGAAGAAAACGGTTACAAGATTGAGGCGGATATTTTGGCTAGGGTTATCAAAGATAGTCCCTGTGCCAAGGTTTTGATTCTGAATTCTCCAAACAACCCCACAGGTTCTGTGTATTCCCGCCAGGAACTGGAAGAGATTGCGCAGGTTTGTGTGGACAATAATATCCTGGTAATTTCAGATGAGATTTATGAACGGCTGATTTACGATGATTTAGAGCATATCTCCATCGCTTCTTTGGGAGCTGAGATCAAAGAACATACCGTAGTGATAAACGGAGTGTCCAAAGCCTATGCCATGACCGGATGGAGATTGGGTTATGCAGCGGGCCCCAGCCACATTATCAGCGCTGCCGGCCGGGTTCAGGGACATTACACCTCCTGCGTGAACTCCATCACCCAAAAAGCCTGTGTGGCTGCCTTGAACGATGAGGATGAATCCATTGAGACTATGCGTAAAGAGTTTTGGCGGCGCCGCGACTTCATCTATGACACCCTGATTAAAATTCCTCATCTTACTTGCAAAAAGCCCCAAGGCGCTTTTTATGTAATGCCGAATATCGAATGGTATCTGCAAAACAACAAAGCCGGAATCCAGGATGCTTATCAATTCTGTGATCAGCTTTTGGAAAAACATCATGTAGCTCTGGTGGCAGGTGGTGCCTTTGGACAAACCAGAACAGTGCGTTTCTCCTATGCCAACAGCATGGATAACATCATCGAAGGCGTACGCAGATTTACCCAATTTTTAGAGGAAATCAAAGCATGAACGATTTGAATGAAAAGATCGAAGAACGCTGGCGCCAGAAACGCAATAAAGGTTATAACTGGCCCAAGCTCATAGTGATGCTTGCGATCTTGGCAGCCCTTATATATGGTATGGGACAGCTGCAAAAAATGGGCAAATCTACCGTTGAGCCCAGCGCCCAGGTGCAAGATAGCACTCAGGTAGAGCTGCCAGAGCAGACGCCTTGACAAAAGAAGGTTTAAGGTGGGTACAATGCCGAAGCATACGAAGATTGATCAAAACAAGGATGAACTATGCCTGATAACTATATAGAACCAGTGGATTACAAGTCCTCCGGAGTGGATATCGAAGCCGGAGAAAATGCTGTAAAAGCTATCAAGGATAAGGTGCGCTCCACTTTCAATGCCAATGTTCTGAGTGAATTGGGAAGTTTTGGGGGATTGTACCGGCTGGATAAAGCAGCCTGGGAAAACCCAATCCTGGTCTCCAGTACAGATGGCGTGGGCACCAAGCTGCTCATCGCTATCCAGGCTGAGGTGTATGATACAGTGGGCCAGGACCTGGTCAATCACTGTGTAAACGATATTTTGGTTCAGGGAGCTTTGCCCCAGTTTTTCCTGGATTACATAGGTGTGGGCAAGCTAAAGGAAGATATCATCTCAAAGATCATTGATGGCTTTGTGAAAGCCTGCCGGGAAAATTCCTGTGCACTCATCGGTGGAGAAATGGCCGAAATGCCCGGACTCTACCAGGAGCAAGATTTTGATCTGGCCGGCACTATCATAGGCCTGGTAGAAGAAGCTCAGCTTTTGCCCCGCAACACTATGCAGCCGGGAGACGTCCTTATCGGACTGCCCTCTACCGGATTGCATACAAATGGATACTCACTGGCACGCAAGGTCCTTTTTGAAAAAATGGGACTAAAGGTAGATTCTTATGTAGATGACCTGTCTGGAAGCCTGGCTGAAAAGCTGCTTGCCGTACACAAAAGTTATCTGCAAATCTTGCGTCCCCACCTTCAGGATGCGGGGCTGAAAGCCCTGGCTCATATCACCGGCGGAGGTATAGCCGGCAATCTGAGCCGCGTGCTTCCTAAGGGTTTGCAAGCCGGGATCGATCTGCCTGAAGATAAAATTCCAGCTCTGTTTCACCTCATTCAACAAGGTGGCAATGTGAGCACCCAGGTAATGCGTCAGACTTTCAATCTGGGCATTGGGATGATCTGCGTGGTAAGCCCCAAGCTGGCAGATGCATTGCAAATCCAGACTGCAGCTCTGCGCTTGGGAGAGCTTTATCCTTCCGATAGTATAGATAGAGTGATATTCAAGTGATTTTTCTTAAATACACATTTAGCAAGGCAATCAGTGCTCTGAAATGAGACTGATTTCAAGCTAATGAAAAAAACTGCTTGACTGATTTTTATGGCTCAGATATAAGAGCTTCAAGAGGAAAAGCCTTTTTGCTTTTTGAGGTTTACCTTGTTTTTTAGACAAAATTAAATAAAATAAGCCAGGATGAAGGGAGGTTTATTGATGCGAAATATTGCATTGATCCTGCTAATAGTGTTGCTCGTTGGTATCGGATGCCTCGAAGCGCAGACCACAGGTCGCCTTGCCGTTCGCGTTCGCGATGGCCAGGGCAGCCCTTTAGAATTTGTTAATGTCCGGGTAATGTCCGGTTCTCAACGTATTACTGGAGGCCAGACCGACGAAAAAGGTCGGGCTATTATTATCAACATCCCTCCGGGTTCTTATTCAGTGAGATTTTCACTCGTCGGTTTTCGTGATGTTACGCATCAAAACGTAAGAATCCAAGTGGGACAAACCGCTAATATATCGCCAACAATGAGTCGGGAAGGACTTACAACCGAAACAGTATTTGTGGAAGCCAAACAGGACGTAGTAGGACGCGACCGTCCGGGTTCTTCGCGACAGATTGAGATGGACAACTTGACCGATTCTGCCGTTTCCACCGTGGAAGGAATCGTGTCTTTGCAAGCCGGTGTTACAAACATTGGCGGCGAGCTGCACATCCGCGGTGGGCGTGCAAACGAAGTGAATTTCACTGTGGACGGTATGAGCGTGTCTGACCCTGTCGATGGCGGTAGCGCTCTTTCTGTGGATACAGACGCTATCAAAGATATGAAGGTCATGACCGGCGGATTCCCAGCGGAATTTGGTAATGCCCAATCTGGTGTGATCAATATTGTAACCAAAGACGGCGATCCCTTCTATTCTGGGAAAGTTGAGTACAATACAGACCACATCATCGGCGATGGCCGCAATTCCGATGTCTTCAAATTTGCCGTCGGTGGGCCGATAATCCCCTTTGCATCTCAAGACCTGAAAGAACGTCTCACCTTTTACTTAAACGGGGCTGGCGAATGGTTGGATGGCCGCTACAAAGACCTTTACGTAACTGATCCCAACCAGGATTATACCTTTAATGGTCTGAATATCTTGAGTTCTACATATCCCAAATATGATCCTTATGCAGATAGGGATAATGTCCTGGGTATAGACCTCGGCAATAGGAACTATAATAGTTACAACATCAACCTCAAGACCAAGTATGATCTTAATCCGGCCCAAAAGTTTACTCTTGCTTTACGTGGCGACAGGTCTTACAATAGGCCTTTCAGCCCAGCAGGAGCTTATGCCTGGCGCTATGCTTTACAGCACTATGTGGAAACCGAAACCGAGCAGCGTCAATACATCGGAACCTACGATCATATGTTTGGCCCCACCATGAACCTCAAGGTAAAAGCCAGCTATTATAGTAAGGAAACCTATCAGGCTCCCCGTGGAATCGATCGCGATGGCTATATCTTCATGACCATAGACCCAGACAATCCCGGGGCCAGCTATAGTGATGATGTATCACAAGGAAAGTTTGGCTATGCCACGGTAGATAACGATGGCGACGGCGTATATGATTTTGGCTTCCAGCCCGCGAACCGCTGGCAATATCGTCTGCAGAGCCAGGAAAATACCCGCCCAATCCCAGGTTTCTATGCTCCTGGCACCATTTATCCAAATTTTATTGATGATCAGACCACTACGCTGAACTTCCGTTCGGACTTTGAGTGGCAGGCAAATCATACTCACCTTGCCAAGACTGGTATTGAAATCATTTCTCATGATATCCAGAAAAACCAGCTGCAGAATTTCCTTACCATTTATGAGGATCGCAGACAGGCTTATTTGCGCGACATTTATACTCTCACCGAAGATGACCTGGCAAATTACGTTGCAGACCGAGATTACGTTCCTGAAGAACTGTATGATTTGGGCTCCTCAGCTGAAATTCCTCTTTTGGTTAGTGATCTTGTGCCCGTTTACAAACCCCTGGATTATTACAATGCAGCCAAAGCATCTTCAGGGAAACGGGATGGCTATTCCGCCAATCCCTGGCAGGCAGCTTTTTATATGCAGGACAAGATGGAATGGGAAGGCATGATAGTAAATGCCGGCCTGCGTTTTGATTTCTGGTACTTGGGCTCCAGCTATAAGATATTGCAGGATAACGGCAGTTTTGCCTCCCGCGATTTTGACGATGGTGATACTTTCCAGATGATGGTATCTCCAAGGCTGGGTGTATCTCATCCGATCACCGATCGGGATGTCTTGCGC
This sequence comes from Candidatus Cloacimonadota bacterium, assembly GCA_023230795.1. GTDB lineage: Bacteria > Cloacimonadota > Cloacimonadia > Cloacimonadales > Cloacimonadaceae > UBA5456. Next base: position 368 of record JALNWR010000054.1, on the reverse strand, counting down.
TTTGCTTATAACTACCAGAATCAACTGCCGCAAATGCAGTATATCTTCACCTCCAAAACTCCGCAAGATGCCAATATCTCTGATGTAGCTATCACCGTAGGTAATCCCACTCTGGAACCTCAGATCACAGTAACTTATGAAGTGGGTCTGTCGCATCAGCTTAGTGATGATTACGTATTGGATATGACTGCTTATTACAAAAACCTGTACAATTACGTGAGCACAATGCGCGAGCGTAAGGAAGGCGAAGAAAGCGTAACCTGGTATCGGTTTATCTCGGAAGACTATGGTTCCGCCCGCGGCCTGGACATGCAGCTTGAAAAGATGCTCTCAAACTTTAATTCCTGGAGTATCGCTTATTCTCTGGC
>JALNWR010000053.1 GCA_023230795.1 Candidatus Cloacimonadota bacterium | reverse complement strand
CTACTGGATTGCAGGCGTCTCGCCTGCAGAGCACGGGACGTGCTCAATTTTCAAGGCCGGCCTTGCTGGATGCGAGACGCATCCAATCCAGCAGGAGACCAACCCAGCAGGAGGCAACCCAGCGAGAGACAACCCAGCGAGAGACAACCCGGCAACAGCTCGGCGCAGCTACTGGATTGCAGGCGTCTCGCCTGCAGAGCACGGGACGTGCTCAATTTTCAAGGCCGGCCTTGCTGGATGCGAGACGCATCCAAATCCAGCGATCCAGCCAATCCAATAAAGTTCAATAAATATTGCTCTCATCCCCGGTGGCGAAAGCCGGCTTTCAGTTAAGTCAAAAAAGATTTAATGCAGGATCAGATACCGCATCAGGCTTTACCTTTAACCCCACAATACAAAATGTTCCTTGAACTGGAGCGCAACTTGCATATAGATAAGTAAAACTATAAATTATTTGGAGAAATTATGCGAATGAGTTTGCTCGCACTTTTGATTGCAGCCCTGATACCGCTTGCTTTGACAGCGGAATTACCCAGCTGCTACCACAGCTACGATGAGATCACCACGATGCTCTTTCAATTGGAGGATCAGCATCCTGATATTGCTAAAGTACATATGATCGGCTATAGCCAGGAAGATGAACTTCCGATCTATGCCATGCAGATTTCCGCTGACGTGGAAGGAAGCTGGCAGCGTCCCGCTCTGCTCTTTGTAGGGCAGGTGCATGCGGAAGAGATATTGGGCACGGAGCTTACATTGAGCAATATTCAGGAAATTCTGGAGCGGCGGAATCAAGCACCTTATTCCTTGTGGATAAATCAATTGGAATCATGGTGGATACCTACTCTCAATCCTGAAGGGCACAATGTGGTTACCGCCAATCTCGATACATCTTACCGTAAGAATAAACGCGATAATAACGAAAACGGCATCTTTGACTTTTCACCACTGGTGGGCTATGACATTGATGGTGTGGACATAAACCGCAATTTTGACTTCAATTGGACTCATGGCGATACCCTGATGCAACCAGGTGGAACGGAAGTTTATGACTATTATCGCGGACCTGCACCAAATAGCGAAAGCGAAGTGCAGGCGATAAAGCGGCTGGCAGATGAGAAGAAATTCATCTATAGCATCTGCTGGCACTCCTCCAGAAGCGGTAATTTCTCGGAAAAGGTATATTTCTCCTATAACTGGAAGAATGTACGGCCTTCTCCTGACCATAACTTTGCCCGATCCATCGCTCAGGGTGTGGCCTCGCAAATCATGAATGAGACCGGCTCTGCTCCCTATGAATTCTATCCCAATGCCAGCCGCAGAGGTGCTTTTCATGATTGGATGTACAAAGAGTATGGCACCATCCAATTGCTCATTGAAATGGGCACCCTCAATCTGCAGCCTGAGGAGCCTCTGATGCTGGATACTCTGGCCCGCTGTAGCAATGGAGTCTGGTGGATGATGAACCGCGCCTTGATGTTTTCTACTGCGGTGCCTTCGAATTCACTTTTGACCGGTAATGTAAAAGATGCTTCCACAGGAGAAGCTATCGAAGCGGAGATCGTCATCCAGGAGCGGCATGCGCCCTGGTTTACGCCCCGCACATCAGATCCTGAAACCGGACGCTATTACAAAGTATTGCCCATGGGAAGCTACACTGTGCAAACTCGCAAAAAAGGCTATTGGGATAATGTCCGCACTGGACTCACGGTCAATAACAGCTCCTGGACTATCCACAATCCCGAGCTAACCCCCAAAGAGTCTGCTACTTTGCAAGGTTCTGTACGCAGCGGGGGCGAAGATATCAGCGCTCTGATGATCATCGGTGATGTTTATCCGGACACGCTGATCGTAGATGGGAGCTATATCTATCACGGCTATGAGGGTGAGTACCCCATACAGATTTTTGCCGAAGGCTACTATCCCTATTTGGGGTATGTCACTTTGGGGGCAGGCACTCAGCATCATACCTTCAATCTCAGTGAAGCGGGAGTGCTCTTTGCGGAAGATTGGGAGTCTGGCACCGATGCCTGGGAGATAGAAGGTCCCTGGGTCTTGCAGGATGAACTTGTAATGTCCGGACAGGCCATTACCGATAGCTGGGGAGGCCGTGGGCACTATGCCCAAAATTGCGACGTCTGGATCAAGACCGCAAGTCCCATAGATATTCCTGCCGATGCTGCTCCCCTGCTCTATTTTGATTCTCATCTATATACCGAGTGGGATTTTGACCCTGTGAGCGTGGAAGTCTCTACAGATGGTGCTCAGTGGACCCAGGTATTCGTCAAATCCGGCCGTCATGACTGGTGGCAAAAGGAATATATCAGCCTTGAGGATTATGCCGGGGAAAGTGTCTATCTGCGCTTCCGTCTGGTGGATCAAAGCACAGCCGATGAACTTACGGATCCAGGCTGGACTCTGGATAATATCACCCTCATCACCGGCAGCGCCACTGCAAACGATGATCCCGGCATTCCCGGGATGCCACAGACCGTGCTGTATCCGAATTTCCCCAATCCATTCAATCCTCAGACTACGATCAAATACTCTTTGGCTCGGGCAGAGGATGTTACCTTGCAGATATTTAACCTCAAAGGCCAGCGCGTAAGAACTTACGCAGCCGGCGTGCAAGCACCTGGGGATCATAAATTTATCTGGAATGGTACGGATGATCAAGGACGCGAAGTAGCCAGCGGAATCTATTTCTACCGGCTCAGCTCTGATAAGTTCTCACAAAGCCGTAAAATGATTTTAATGAAATAAACCTTAGAACTTGATTCAACCTACAAAAAAAATACCGGCTCTCAACTGAGAGCCGGTATCATCTAAGGGGGGGGGGAAGTCTATGGTTTACTATACTTCCATAATCTCTTTTTCTTTGGATGCTTCAGCTTCACTGATCTTCTTGATCCATTCGTCAGTCAAATCCTGAATCTCTTTAAAGTATCTCATCTCTTCATCTTCGCTGATTTCGCTGTCTCTTTGCATTTTCTTAATGACGTCGTTGGCGTCTCTGCGGATGTTGCGAATGGCCACGCGGGCGTCTTCGCCGAGCTGCTTCAGGTCTCTCACTATTTCCCTTCGCTTGTCCTCCGTCAGGGGTTGGAAAGGCAGGCGGATCAGGTTGCCATCGTTTTCTGGGGTGATGCCTATATTGGCGCCCAGGATGGCCCTTTCGATATCAGCCAGGGTAGTCTTGTCCCATGGTTGGACGATGATGGTTCTGGCTTCTGGGATGGAGATGTTGCTGAGCTGTTTCACAGGTGTGGGCTGTCCATAATAGTTGATTTTGATATCATCCAAAATAGACGCACTGGCCCTGCCCGTACGGACTCTGGAGAAGTATTGCAGGAGGGATTCAAAGGATTTCTGCATTTTCTCGGCAGTGGTATCTTTTAGTGTTTGCATAATTTACCTCGGTTTTAGGGATGAATGTAGGTGCCGATATTGGCATCCTGCAGTGCAGCTTTCAAGTTTGATGGTTTTAAGATATTGAAGATCTTGATCGGCATGGCGTTTTCCGCAGCCAGAGAAAAGGCGCTGAGGTCCATCACTTTAAGGCGCTGCTGCAGGCAGGTCTGATAATCAGCATCCTGGATAAACTCCGCATTTGGGTCTTGCATAGGATCGGCGGTATAGAGCCCGTCCACTTTGGTGGCTTTGAGCACTATATCCAGCTTCAGCTCCAGTGCGCGCAGCACCGCAGCGGTATCCGTGGTAAAATACGGATTTCCGGTGCCTCCCGCCATAAAGCATATTTTGCCTCGTGACAGGGCTTCTTGCACCTTGGGCGCACTGTAGTGCGGGGCTACTTTATCCAGCACAAAGCTGGAAAAGACCTGGGCATCACAGCCTTTTGAGATCAAGATCTCGCTCAGGTATAACGCATTTTGGATAGTAGCCAGCATGCCGATATTATCCAGGGTCACCCGGGAGAGGCTCTGATTTTTCCAGGTTCCGCCCCGGAATATATTGCCTCCGCCCAAAACTACAGCAATGCTATAGCCTAAGTTCTTCAGTTCTATAAGTTCATCGGTGAGCCGATCGCAGACTTCGTCATCAAAGCCAAAGCCGGAAGGCCCAGCCAGGATTTCGCCGCTGAGTTTCAGCATCAGGCGGTTGATCTTTTCGGGTTTGAAAGTGCTTTTCATCCTTGGTTGTGGGCGATTCTATTCGCCTAAAGCGTAACGAACAAAGCGGGCGATCTGGATGTTTTCTCCAGTCTTGGCAATCGCTTCGGTGAGCAGGTCTTTGACCGTTTTCTTTTCGTCGCTGATCAGGCCTTGCTCTAACAGTGCGTGTTCGCTGCAATATTTTTTAATGCTGCCTTCCACGATTTTTTCCACGATTTCGGGGCTCTTTTTATCGTTGATGGCTTTATTTCTGGCTATTTCTTTTTCGCGTTCGATGATTTCGGGGTCTATCCCTTCAGGTGTGATGGCCAAAGGGCTATTGGCTGCAATCTGCAGGGCTATCTCTTCGGCCAGGGCTTTGAATTCATCGGTTCTGGCTACAAAGTCGGATTCGCAATTCAGCTCCAGCATCACTCCGATCTTACCATTGAAATGGATGTATGAAAAGATAATGCCTTCTTTGGTGGCGCGCAAGCTTTTGGACTCGGCCTTGGAAATTCCACGTTCCCGCAGAAATTTGATAGCGGCATCTACATTGCCATCGGCTGCTACCAGAGCTTTGCGGCATTCCATCATGCCTACTCCGGTTCTTTCACGCAGTTCTTTTACCATGGTTGCGGTAATCTCTGCCATTTTTATTCTCCTTGTTTTAAAAGATAAGTTGCTGCCTTCCGATACGCGTATCGGAAGGCAGAACACGATTATTATTGTTCAGTCGCGGCTGTTTCCGCTACTTTTTCTTCACTTTTTACGGCTACAGGCGCTTCGGGCTCAGCAGCCACAGACTCTTGGCTTTCAGCTGCTTCAGGCTCTTTGCTTTCGGTAACCACAGGCTCTTGCTCTTGTGGTGCAGCTTCTCCGGCATCCTGGCTCACTTCGGGGCCGTCGGCTCCTTCACTGGCTATTCCCCGCCCTTCCACCACGGCATTGGCCATGATATCAGAGATCAGGGTGATGGCACGGGTGGCGTCATCATTTGAAGGGATCACATAGTCGATGAGATCGGGATCGCAATTTGTATCCACCATCGCCACGATGGGGATGCCCAGGATGCGGGCTTCATGGATGGCGATATCTTCATATTCGGTATCCACCACAAAGATAGCTCCGGGCAGGGCGTCCATTTCACGGATTCCACCCAGGGAAAACTCGATCTTATCGTGCATGCGTTTCATTTTTTGAGCTTCGAGCTTGGTATAGCTGGCCAGAGTGCCATCCGCTTCGATTTCCTCAAAATACTTCATCTTATCAATGCTACGGCGGATGGTGGACATATTGGTCAGCATACCGCCATACCAGCGTTGGTTTACATAAAATACACCAGACTTTTCAGCGGCATCTTTAATGGCGCTTTGAGCCTGCTTCTTGGTGCCTACAAAGAGTACGTATTCCTGACGGCTCGCTACTTCTTTGATAAATTGATAGGCTTCGTTAATGGCATCGACCGTCTGTTTGAGGTCGATGATATGAATCCCATTACGCTTGATGAAGATATACTGCTTCATCTTGGGATTCCACTTGAAAGTCTGATGGCCAAAGTGGACACCGGCTTCCAGCAGTTGTTTCATGGTTACTACGGACATTAGATTTCTCCTAATCTACGGTTAAGATTTCCAGCCAAAGGATATACGCAATTCAGAGGGGTGATGTTGTTTCCCCTCACCGCCTTGCAACTCGCTTTGGTGGCTTATTTTGGCATCTCTGCCAGGTTTTTGTTTTATCATGCGAAAGCTCTTCATTATCTTTGGAGGGGGATAAAGCTCCCCCAAAACCAGAGATTAACGCTTGGAGAATTGGAATTTCTTTCTGGCTTTCGGTTGTCCGGATTTCTTACGCTCCACCATACGGGGATCGCGAGTGAGAAATCCACGGGCTTTCAGAGCCGGTCTCAGCTCTTCATCATATTCCACAAGTGCACGGGAAATGCCGTGACGAATCGCTCCGGCTTGACCGGAAAGGCCGCCGCCAGAGACGTTTATATAAACGTCAAAGCTATCCGAAAGACCTACGGTCTGCAGTGGCTGTTCCACCATCATTTCCAGGGTCTCCCGCTGAAGATATTTCTTCATCTGCACTTTGTTGATGATGCGCTTGCCGGTGCCGGGGGTAATGCGTACCCGGGCTGTGGCATTTTTTCTTCTTCCTACGGCATCAAAATTTTGCATACTGTGTCTGTCTCCTTACAGGCTAAGTTCCACAGGCATTTGTGCGGCATGAGGATGCTCGCTACCTGTGTAAACTTTTAGTTTTTTCATCATTGCGCGTCCCAGGGTATTCTTCGGCATCATGCCTTTTACGGCATGCTCGATAATACGCTCTGGATGCTCTTCCAATATCTTGGCATACGGGATCTCTTTCAGTCCACTGGGATATCCACTAAAAGATTTATAAACCTTTTGCAGGGCTTTGAGCCCGGTTACACGAACCTTATCGGCATTGATCACGACCACGTAATCTCCGGTATCCAGATTCGTTGCAAAATATGGTTTATTTTTACCACGTAATATTGTGGCAATCTTTGAGGATAATCGACCAAGAGGCTGCCCCGTAGCATCTACGACATACCAGGCTTGGGTAATGTCGCTCGGGCTGGGAGTGAGGGTCTTCATTGATTCTCCTTTACCATTTTTATACAGTATGCCACATTTTTGAATATACAGATAATGTCAAGAAAAATCATGCCGCTGATAAGCTCTATTGCTTTGGAGCAGATCGGATTGATCTTTCGAGCCGGGCAGGAGGCTGATACCTATTGCTCCGGAATGCCAGGAATAGAATCATGCCCACAACTGGCTCGAAGCCCAAACATTAGACTTGATTTTAACTTGTGTTCGACTCGAGCTGACTCGAAGCCTCGAGTGGACTCGAGTTCAAAACGAATTAGCAGCGAATTTACTGCTAAGGAGCGGAGACTGTATTTGCCGCCCAAAAGTAAATCTTCCACGGGAGTTCAATAAGCCGGATTCTGTAGTCCCGGCAAGCCGGGACCGATGTCTATCCCTCTGGGCCAAAACTCACGCTCTGGCTCAAGCTGCCTACCCAGAAGCGGTGTGGGCTCACCATTGCTTCCCTATTTGGCATTGCACCGGATAAGGCATTCCTGGCTGCCACTGTCGCCAATGGCACCGGTGGTCTCTTACACCACCATTTCACCCTTGCATGGCGCCAGACGGGCACCATGCGGTTTGTTTCTGTGGAGCTATCTCTGCATTGCTGCAGCTTCCCGTTAGGAAGTATCCTGCCCAAGGTGTCCGGACTTTCCTCTGCACCCATAAGGCACAGCAGACATCTTTCGCTCCCGCGGAAGAAGCTTGGTTACATTTTTTGTGTTTCACGCAGATTGCGCAGACTTGGTAAAAACACGCAGATCATGCGTATCAGGGACTATGACTATTTTGCTCAAAAGCAGAATATCCAGATTGACAGTAATAGCACATACGAAAATTTGTCAAGCTTATAGATATTTTAGCATATCTCTATCGGTCACGCCAGCGTAAAGTTCGATAAAGGGTTTCACAGGGCTGATTTTGATCTTGGGGAAAAAGACTTCTTCTACCTGGAAGAATCCCACAGAAGCGTTCATCTCTACTTCTATGCGGATGGGCTTTTCTTCTCCCTTGATGATGCGCACTTTTTGGATAGCACTGGCAGAGGTGCGGTGAATATCTCCGATGCGCGGTCTGGTGGAGAGCATGGCCGGAATTCTGGCTCTGCCTTTTTCCATATCGCTGCCATCTCCGATCAGCACCAATCCTGCTTCCAGAGAGTGGATGGTCTGGGTCGCCATGTGCCCGAAGATGCCTTCTACTGCGATAGATTTGATGGCGGCTTTGATATGGTATTCATCTTCTTTGTGGGTCTTTGTCAAAATTTTGTCGATAAAGGGCATAGCGAACTGGATGCTGAGAAATTCATGCGAATCCCGAGCTACGCACATGCCCATGTCGTGCAAAAGTGATGCCAGGATTATCCCCGTCAATGAGTCATCTGCCGTGCCTACTTTTTCTTTTTCCAAGTGCATCTTGATCCCGGCATCATTTAAGAGTTTGAACATCTTGATGCTATTCAAGGTGGCTGTGCGTGTGTGCACGGGGCCATGGTCGTTGAAGCCCAGGCGTTTGATCGAAACTATATTGGCGTATTCCTGCAAAGCCTGAATTTCGGGATCGGCAAAGAGCAGTTCTGCGGTTTTCAGAGCTTTGCCGTCCAGACGTTTCAGGATTCTGCGCTCAAGTTGCTGTTGTTTAACTGATTTATTCATAAATTATTTCTCCTTAATCTGCGGTGGTCGCTGTGCATATTCTTGTCTGCGCACCATCCGCTCTTGTTTATCCCGCCTCTAATATTTTGGGGGGATCATATCTAATATTTCATCTGGTAAGCCCAGGATTTTGGCAATCTTAAGTGCATCCATAGGCACGGTTTTGTGATCAGAAAGACTGATCAGGCTGTAGTCCATGGCCTTGGCCAGAGCGATCAGTCTGTCTTCTAGATCATCATTCAGATGGTGGCCAAAACTGCTGTCTATGCCTTTGATCTGATATTGGCCCACCATTTTTAACTGCGCCGGAGCACTGAAATGAGTGGCGGCAATAGTGGTGTGAAAGCTTTGCAGCAGATAAGAGATCACGGCTGTAGCCAAGGCTTCACCTTCGCGCGGATTGGTGCCTTTGGCAAATTCATCCAGAAGAAAGAGTCCGCGCCCGTCTTGCTGCAATGCTCTGGTAAAATCCACTACCTCGGCCCCAAAGGAAGATAGGTTATCCGTCTGAGTAGCATGATTGTAATAAATAAAGTCGTAAAGCGGGAGCGTAGCGGATTCAGCGGGCAGGGGGATGGCATATTTGAGCAGGAAAGCGCACTGAGCCAGGCATTTGAGGATGCTGGTCTTGCCGCCCATATTGGGTCCGGTAATGAGATTGGCTGTCGCAATAAAGCTCAAGTCCAGTTTCTGATATGGCCTTTTGCTGGCTTCCAGGCTGAGCTGCAAGGGCAGATTGCGAGCTTTCTTCAGCTTGATCTCTTTACCCAGGCGGGGGATGCAGCAGTCATAACGCAGAGCAAAATCTGCCAAAGCGTAATCCCAGCCCAGTTCTTTTACGGTTTTCACCGCCTGCTCCAAAGCAGGATAATGCTCTGAAATCTCATCTGAAAGCTGCTCCAGTACGCACTCTTCCTCAGCGCTGATGGCCTGGTTGGCCTCTGCGATCTGGCGTTTCAGCTCGTTTGTCCCGTCGTTATCAGCCAGGCTAAAACCGAGATTGGCAACGCTTTCTCTATTCAGAACGAAGTACTTGCTGCGGGTGACAATATCGATCAAATCCTGCTGCTGCCGGGCGAGGACAAATTCTGCTTTGAGCTGGGGCAGATTCAGCTGGTCTCTGGCTTCATTCAGCAGCTCCTGCCGGCTGTGTTTTAGCTTTAAAGATAAGGCCTGACGGAGGCCATCCAGCTTGGCCAGCTTTTTGCTATAGGCCGTAGAAAGCCGGAAATAAGGGATTTTACCGCCATCTGGGTCCAAAAGCTCAAAAAGCTCGTTCAGGTCGGGGATATCATAGCTTGAGAGCTTAGTTTGGAGCATGTATGCGCGCAAGGCCTGATAGTTCCAGACGAAGCTTTTGAGCTCGAAAATCTCGTGGATACTGAGCTTTGCATTGTGGTACATAGCGGGATATAGCTCTGCAATAGGTGCCAGCAGGCTTTCCCATTTCGGGTGCTTTTCGTCCTGGAGCAGGCTCAGCAATAGAGCTCGCCTTTGATAAGCTTGTTTGATTTCGTCGGCATTCAAGCGCTGATGGCGGAGTTTATTGCGCTTCACAGACGCTATAAAATCCGAGGGGACTTCGATCAGCTCAAAAATCTTATCCAGTCCCAAAAGCAGATTAAGCTGTTTATTCATATCTAATGTTTCCTTAAAATTCAGCTTTTAGGCTATGGAATCTCTGTCAATGAAATTCTGATGGGTAAGCAATAAGCGATCAAAAAAGAGCAGGCTTAAAGAAAAATATACCTTGTCAGAAAAGCAGATTAACTTATCTTTGTATTACCTTGTAAAATTGACAGGGGCTGCCGGGCGGCTTTCGTTTGCACAGGCTGCAAATTTGGGCTTCAGGCTCCGGCGGTTTGGACCCAAGGAGATTATTGATGCCAAGATATATCACCATTATCACGCTCCTGTGCATGTTAAGTCTATCTGCTCAGGAGACCCGGACTATAGGTCTGGACGCTGCTAAGACAATGGCTTTGCAGCAAAATCAGGAATATCAGGGAGAAAAGGCTGCCCTTGAGGCGGCAAAATGGAGCAAGACTAACGCAATATCCTCTTTTCTGCCGAATCTCAGCCTGGGTGGGACACTTTTGTATATGGACCCCGCTCGCAGCATACCTGTAGGCGGACAAAATGTTACCATGAATAAAGATCAACGCTCTTTGGCTTTGAATCTTTCTCAACCGCTTTTTATGGGGGGCAGGCTGTATCAGGCATACAAGATCGCCTCGGCTTCTTACCAGATGGCAGACCTCAGCCTGCAGATGCAGGAGCTTCAGCTAAAGGCAGAAGTGGAGAAGAAGTATTATGCGGTTTTACAGCTAAAGGACATCCTTGATATCGCCATCAGAGAGCATGAGCAGGCCGTACAGAATCTGGCTTTGGCCGATCTCAAATTGGAGAGCGGAATCCTCTCCAGGGCGGATCATCTGCGCTTTCAGGCAAGTCTTGCCAATAAAGACATAGCCCTTTTGCAATCGCAGACGGCCTATGACCTGGCGATAAGGGATTTTATGAATTATCTGGGCTCTTCGCAGCCACTGATGCCGGAGGATATCGAGCTTGATGTGGCAGAGATTCAGCGCTTGAGCCAGCTGGACCAGCAGCAGATTCGGAGCTTTCAAGACCGGGCTTACAGCCTGGCCCAAAGGGAAAATCAGAACCTTAAAATATTGGATAAAAGTACAGAGATATCTCAGAGGGCGTACAAGATTGCCAACGCATCATTTTGGCCCAGCCTTACTTTGGTGGGAAGCAGGTCTTACGATGAAAACGGCATCGATCGCTATGAATTTGAAGCCAGCAATCAGATCATGCTCAATCTTTCGGTTCCGCTATTGCCCCAAGTGGGGAATTATGCCAAAAGTCGCCAGGCCCACTATGAAGCGCAGAAGGCTGCCTATGCAGTGGAATCTGCCAAAGATGGCATCGATCTGGGCCTGGAAGCGGCTACTATCAATCTGATCAGCAGTGCCAGGTCTGTAAAAAATGCCCAATTATCACTGAGCATCACAGAAGATATGTATGCCCAGCTTAGCGAACGCTTTCGCTTGAATATGATATCCACCCTGGAGCTGATGGACGCAGAGCTGATGCTCTCTGCCGCCCGCATGGCTCATGCAAAAGCCTATTACGATTTTCTGAAAGCTCGCTTGAATCTGCTCTCACTCTTGGGCAGTGACGACGAAGAACTGCTCAGCACTATGTTTACTCAATAAGATGGAGGAATCTTGAAGATACAATATATATTAGCTCTATTGCTCATTCTGAGCCTTGGCGCCTGTGGTAAAAAAGAAACTAACGAATCCCCCCGCTCATCCCGCAATGATGACCGTCAAGCTGTGATGGTAGAAGAGCTGACCCTGCGTGATGTGGATGAGTATATCAGAGTCTCCGGCAAACTGGAAGGCATCACCGATATAGTGATGAGCTCCGAAAGCGCCGGTAGGGTATTGGAACTTTACAAGAGTCTGGGTGACCAGGTGGAGCAAGGCGAACGCTTGGGAATGGTGGAAAATGAAGTCTTGAAGATACGCCTGCAGCAGGCCGAGACGGCTTTCTTTGCAGCAGAATCAAGCCTGGAAAACGTACAGCGGAATCTGGATTATGCTACCAGCTCCAGAGAGCAAAACCTGATCTCAGAAGCGGAATACAGCAGCGCAGTCTCTGCCTTCAGAAATGCCAAAGCTGGCTTTGACGGCGCTCAGGCTGCTCTGGAATCTGCCCGCATGGCCTATAACAATTCCTATCTTCTGGCTCCGGAGAAGGGACGCATTTCGCAGCTACATGTATCTTTGGGACAATACATAGCCCCCGGAGCGCCCGTGGTAAGCATCACCGATGCCAGCACCCTTATCCTGAAAACAGGCGTGGGGGAGAGCCAGATTGGTAAGATCAAAGAGGGACAAAGCGCCATTGTGAGGCACCAGGGCAAAGAGTATCCTGCCAAAGTGCAAGGCTTGGGCATACGCCCCATGCTCGGTAGTTCAAACTATCCTGTGGAGCTTGTAATCTCAGGCGGAAAAGGCCTCCTTCCCGGCATGGTAGTTTCTGCCAGGATCAAAGCCAACACCTACCGCAATCTACTCTATACCGAAATCGCCAATATCGAGAATCAGTATGATAAGAACTACTTATATGTAGTGCGGGAAGATGGCGAGAAGATATTCGCCGAAAAGCATGAAGTCACTCTGGGAAGAAGCATCTCTGCCTTTGTAGAAATTATTGATGGAGTGGAAGCAGGAGACAGGATAGTGATTTCCGGCAGCGAAAACCTTGAAGACGGCTCTGCCGTAAATATCCGGAATTAAGCTATGTTTTCCGTTGCAGAAACTTCGTTAAAATACTCGATCCTGGTGAATATGCTCACCTTGGCCATATTTGTCTTTGGGCTTATCTCCATGGTCAATCTACCCAGGGAAGAGTTCCCCGCAGTGGATTTTGGCACCACCTTGGTGGTAGTGGTTTATCCAGGAGTCTCTCCTGCTGAAATAGAGCAGCTTATCGTGCGCAAGCTGGAGCTGGAACTTAGTGATCTGGACGATCTGGATTACATTTCGGCTACCGCTCAGGAAGGCCGTGCTACCATCCGCGTGGTATTTACTACGGGGGTTTCACCTGACGAAGCTTTTGATAGGGTGAGCCGTGAAGTAGCCAAGGTTACAGACCTGCCCAAGGATGCTCTGGACCCCATGATCGTCCGTCTGAGCATGCGGGAGCTGAATCCCATCGCGCAGGTAGCGGTAAATGGCAAAGGCATGTCTGCTATGGCGCTCAGAGAGATAGCGGAGAATCTGGAAGACGGCCTGCGCAATATCACCGATATCTCCAAAACCGAGACTGTAGGTGCTCGCGAAAAGCAGATTTGGGTAGATGTAGATCAAGACCGCCTGGATGCTTATGGGCTCAGCTTGAATGATATCTCAGCCGCTCTGGGTTCTCGAAATCTCAATATCCCCGGCGGGTCAGCCCGCTTTGGTAAACTGGAATTCCTGGTGCGGACTTTAGGTGAATTCAGTGATCTGGATGAGCTTAAAGAGCTGATCCTGCTGTCTGATCCCAGTGGCCGTTCGATCAAAGTTTCGGATGTGGCCACAGTGCGGGATACTTTGGAAAAGCCACTTTCTTATGCCAAGCTCAATGGTGAATCCTCCGTGTCTATCTTCTTATACAAAAAGGGCAGCGGCAATATCATCTCCATCATTGAAGAAGTGCGCGAGTACGTTACTGAATTTGAGAAATCCGTCCCCGGCATAGAAGTCAGTGTGCGCAATGATGGTTCTATAGATGTGAAAAACGGCATCAACGCCTTAGGCAAGAGCGCTTTGATCGGTATTCTATTGGTCTTTTCAGCTCTGTTTATCTTCTTGGGCTGGCGCAATGCGCTTCTGGCCTCTTTTGGCATTCCACTTTCTATCCTGATTGCCTTTATCATAATCCCTTATTTTGATATCACTTTAAATAATTTGACTATCTTTGGCTTTATCATCGTGGTGGGTATGGTGGTGGATAACGCCATCGTGGTTCTGGAGAATATCCACCGCTATCGTGAAGAGGGATACTGCCACCGGGATTCCATAGTGATGGGTGTGGATCAGGTGATCTGGCCGGTATTTTCCTCTACT
>JALNWR010000052.1 GCA_023230795.1 Candidatus Cloacimonadota bacterium | reverse complement strand
CTGCAGAAGCAAGCTTACAGATTAATGAAGTTCTTCAGCTATTAGTTTCGGCCAGACCCAGAGCGAAAAGCCAAACTATGAAGTAATTACCGCGGTGAGTGCAAGGGGACAACAATCACCCTGCCCGCATAGAAATTTCCCGGGAAATTGGGTAACGGACGCCATTTTACCTGAAAGCAGAATGGAGTTTACATGAAGGCTGCTCAGAGTAGAGGAAAACATGGTAGAGTTGCTGGATTGCAGGCGTCTCGCCTGCACTGGTTAAGGCTACTGGATTGCAGGCGTCTCGCCTGCACTGGTTAAAGCTACAGGATTGCAGGCGTCTCGCCTGCACTGGTTAAGGCTACAGGATTGCAGGCGTCTCGCCTGCAGAGCGCGGGACCTGCTCTTTTTTCAAGGCCTCCGGCCTTACTGGATGCGAGACGCATCCAAATCCAGCGATCAAGCCAATCTTCGCAGAGCCGGGACGCAATATTAGTTAGTAATCGACATCTGCACAATGGCTTGAGTCCTTTATGGACGCTATTTCAGATAGCATACATAGACCAGCCCAACATCAAGCCCTTGAGAAAAATAGAGAATGCCCAAAGCACATTTTTATTGACAGAATACCCCACTTTATAGAAACTGAACATCTGTGTGGGGGCTATAGCTCAGTTGGTAGAGCGATTGGTTCGCAATCAATAGGCCAGGGGTTCGAATCCCCTTAGCTCCACCAGGTTTTTTGGCGCTTGGCTGGTCTTGTGTAGGGACGGATCAGTTCAGGCGCCATTTGTTTGGCTGAACCGTTCTTTAGAATTGACAGAATATCTGAGATCAATATAGTGGTGGAAAGGAAGTATATGCTCTAAGTGATGAGAGAAAGAGGCAGAGATTTGCCTGTCACTTCCGAAGAAAAGCGAAAGGAGAAAAAACATGGGAAAGATCAGTTCAAGTTTAGAAGATTATCTTGAAGCGATATACATAATCGAGTCCAAAAACAAAGTGGCTCGTATTACGGACATTGCACAGCATCTGAATATAAGCAAACCATCGGTCACCAAGGCTCTGAAGCTCTTGGCAGAGAGAGACCTGATCAATTATGAGCCTTACAAATATATTACCTTAAAAGGCAGAGGCATCATTCTGGCCCGCAAGATATTGAACAAGCACAAAGCTCTTAAGCTGTTTTGTGATAGTGTATTGTACATCAGCGAAGAGGATTCAGATGAGATAGCCTGTCAAATGGAGCATTTTGTTTCTTGCGAAAATCTGCAGAAATTCCTACTCTTAATAGAATTTTTCCAGGAGCACAAGGACTGCGCTAAGCTATGGCGTGATAAGGCCAAATCAGCTAAAAACGAAAAGCTGAATATATACAACATTCAGCTTGAAGATAAATAGAAAGTCGCCTTCCTGGCTTTATATTAGAAATGCTTTCCTGCTGACAAACCATGCGATATTGGAAGCAAGTGGGTCTTTCTCAGGTTTTGACACAGTTAAAGCAGTTCCAGGATGGGTAGTACTTTTGCGGCGGTCATTTCTACAGACTTTATCACCGCTTTACTGCTGATGGTAGCACCGGTTACTATCTTCATCTTATCGTTCTTCTTATAGCCAATAAATTGATCCAGGAAGCGTCTGGTTTTCAGCTTATTAACAAAGGAGCGGGTGTCTTCGCTGGCGATGATGCTTACCTTGGCGACCTCATACGCAGAATCGAATATTATACCCAGGGTGGTGATGCCGGAATAGCCCTTAATCACCGCATAATCTGTGGATAGGGCAAAATACTGTATGCTGTCTTCGTAATGAAGCCTGGCGATTCTATAGTTTTTAGTATAAAGAAAATCTATGCTGTCTGCCTGGGTATATTCTTTGGTTATCTGCTCAAATTTCGCGTTTGGATAACGCTGCAAATCTGGCAGGCAATATATGCCGACGATGCTCGTGATCAGAATTGCGATTAGACTCAGCTTTTTCATTTTTTACTCCTGTTTATTTTTGACCCCTTTTTATGCCCTCCGATTTGGCTGTAAGGAATACTGTGAGGATGGGAAGATTTTATTTTAGCAAGACCATTTTGTTGCTGCTGATATACTGATGGCCTGAGCTTAGTTTATAGAAGTACACTCCGCTGGGAACCGGTTGATTGTGCTCATCTTTGCCGTTCCAGGCCACAGTGTAATTGCGGATTCTGCCAGGCTCGAGGGGTGTGGTGTGAACTAAACTGGCAGAAAGGTCTTTTACTTTTTGGCCTTTGTGATTGTAAATAATTAGCTTCAAGGGTTTGCCGTAAATAGCATTCTGGATGCTCAAGCTTATCGTGGTGGAAGGATTGAAGGGATTCGGATAGTTCGTTAAATAACATTCAGCGATGCCTGCAGTATTATCGTCCACTCCTGTTTCTTCAAAACTGATATCCAGGCGGGGACGGTAATCTGCATTGGCATATTCTTTGGAAAAGAACTTGCTGAATTTCTGATTGCTATTTGCCAGGATCGCAAAGCCGTGATTTTCAAAGCTGCCGTCCAAAAACTGATTGATAAACCCGGTGACATCCACGGCAAATTGTACGATAGCGCCTCCACCTGTCCCAGAAAAGACGTAGGGCATATTAACTGCGGGATCATACTGGATATGCTGGGTATAATCCCAGGTGTTTTCATCCCAGGCTTCACTGATGGCATAGAAGGTGGTGGCAGTAGTGCCTCCGGAAGGGCAGCTGTAAAAGCGGGTTAGATGCAGGGTGGCGGTCTGCGCACTTTGGCCGGTATATTCAGACAAGTCAAAGTTCAGCATAATCCTCTCAAAATGCTGGGAAGCGCTGAAATTTGCCGTCCACAATTCTGTGGTCACCGCAGAAGTTCCCGGATTCTCTGCATCTGTGTACATGTCGTCAGTAGGCGAAAGACTCACCAGCTCGGCATAGCTGAAAGCTGCGAAGCAGATTAGCAGAAGACTTAGAAAGCTATTTTTCATGATGTTCTTTATAATCTCGATTAAAAGCTCATTTGCAGACGGGCTATCAGGCTGGATTCCTGCTCAGGCGTCCCGGCTGCTTTTTGTTGCGGCATTTTGTAGTTGAATTTCAGTTTGCTGTGATCCCCTATCGAGATGTTCAGCCCGGCATTCAAGTAGCTATATTCACTGTCTGCATCCGTGGCGCTATCCTTGTCCCAATATTCAAAAAGGACAAGCGGCTGGATGTAGCGGACCTGCCCCAGATTTATGGGAATAGCGTAAGCAGCCTGAGCATAAGCTGCGATCATCTCTGTCTTATCGTTGCTAAAGCCTTTTCCCATCATATATTCGGCGGTTGCGCTGATATTGTAATTGTCATAGTTTATCCCCAAAAGCGAGCGATAGCCGTCTTCGCTATAAGACATAGCCGTAAGGGGATCATAATAATTAGCTGCGGTGAGATTGTAAGAGCCTGCAAAGGCGAGCCCATCCAGGGGAGTATGGTAGATGGCACCGAGATTGTAATCGTGTTCACCGTCCAAAGTCCCATTTGCTCCGTTCATCAGGGCAATCTCGGTTATCAGGCTGGAACTTGCCCCAAATTCGTGATAGTACTCTGCCACTATTCCAGTGGGATGACAGGTGGCAAATGTAGGCAAAAACAGCGGTTTTTCCATGGTCAGCCGGTCTGTGCATTCGGTAGAGCTGGCGAAGCCACGCAGCACATGCCCCTGTTTGAAGCCCAAGCCGAAATTCTCATTCAGACGATACATTATGGAAGCATCCATCAGTTTCAGATTTATTCCTGTTCCAGTGCAGGTCGATACTCCGAATTCTACGGAATATTCGATCTTTTCATCCAGATCTCCTTCCAGCTCAACGGCGGCTTTGCGCACCTGGAAGCGGTTTGAGCTATCGTAGCTACCGCTATTTGAATTTCCTTCAGTGTAGAACTTTGCATCCAGCATGATGGCGGAATGCAGGTTTGGTGGCTCAATGGCTACCAGCAGCGCAGCTTGCAGCAGCATACAACAGATAATTAAGACTCGTGATTTCATGGTTTCTCCTCTTTTTCTATATTAGATTTATTTGTTTTCGATTCGTTAAGGGTATATACGGCTGGTTGATTCTTGAAGGCACAAGCGCTGCAAGCGTTGCGGCAGGAGCCACAATCCAGCTCGATCTTGCTCACCCTGTTTTTTTGCTGCAAGATATTCAGCATGGCTTCGATAGTGCTTTCAGAGACCCTGAAGTGCAGGGCAAGTTCTGTGAGGCTTTGCGATTTACGCTCTTTGAGTAGCGCCAGAATATCCCGCAGCATCTTATTTCACCTTGATAGTTCGGGCGATGCTGCGCGGGATCACCAGCCGTAGATCGTTTACGCCTACGATCAGGTTTGGCTCTTTTGGCTGGTTTTGGTATATCTGGATCAGGCTGCCTGGTGCTATCCCCATTTCGAGGATTTTCAGATCAGGATTGCGCCGCACTATATATCTTCCATTTTCAGTGGATTCAGTAAGGCAGATGCAGCTCCGGCAGGCTTTTCCTTCAGGCCTGCCACGGCCTGAGGCTCCTTGCCTTCTTTTGATATGACGATGATTCTTTCTTCCAAATCCGAACATCTGTCTCTCCCTCAAGCCTGAACCCTAATGTGTCGGGAGGCAATTTTCAGGCCGATATACACTGTCAGACAAACTGCTGCTAAGATTCCGATCCACATAGCCGATACGGCAGGCTGGGCAGCAAAGACAGCAATTTGATAGAACAGGGTAGCCACGATCCAGGCTAAGGCCGTGAGGTAGAGCACGGAAAATGCCGTCCATTTGATATTGGTCTCACGATACACCGCTGCGATCGCCGCTACACAGGGCATGTAAATGAGGATAAAGAGCAGATAAGCAAAGGCGGCGTTATTGCTTCCAAATCTTGTTTTCATCTCGATGAGGGTGTTTACTCGCACCTCTTGAGCTTCTGCCTGAAGCTCCAGGTCTCCCATGTCATCGTCAAGGGCTATTCCGATGGGGTCTTTGAAGGTATCTCCTATGCCGGCTATTCCCTCGCCGATGGATTGGAAGGATGCTACTATGCCATCCCAAAACTTAAAGTCCTCCTCGCTTTCTTCTTCATCGGCCAAAGTGGTGTAAAGATTATCCAGGGTGCCCACTACGGCTTCTTTGGCAAATATACCGGTGAAGAGTCCCACGGTAGCCGGCCAATTGTCTTCGGTAATGCCCATGGGTTTGAAGATGGGAGTGATGGCTTTTCCGATACCGCTGAGCAGCGAAGCCTCGGTATCTTCATTGCCAAAAGAACCATCTGTGCCTATGGCATTTAAGAAGCTGATCACGATCACTACGATGATGATGACCTTCCCGGCTCGCATGATGAAGCTCTTTAGCTTCTCCCAGGTATGCATCATGATCCCGTAAAAGGTAGGGACATGATAGGGGGGCAGCTCCATTACAAAGGTAGAAGGCTCGCCCTTTAGGATCGTTCTCTTGAAAAGCAAACCAGAGAGTATAGCCAGCAATATCCCCGTCATGTAGATAGCAAAGACGATCAGCCCGCCCTGCCTGGGGAAAAAGACGGTAGCAAACAGGACATACACCGGCAGTCTGGCACCACAGCTCATAAAGGGATTCATCAAAATGGTGAGAATTCGGTCGCGATTATTCTCCAGAGTTCTGGTAGCCATAATAGCCGGTACATTGCAACCAAAACCCACCAGCATCGGGATGAAGGCCTTGCCGGGCAAACCGATAAAGCGCATAAATCTATCCATCACAAAGGCAGCCCGGCTCATATAACCGGAATCTTCCAAAATGGATATTGCCAAAAACATAAAGAAAATCGGGGGGATAAAGGTAGCCACAGTCTGGATTCCGCCTCCAATGCCGCCTGCAATCAAAGTGATCAGCCAAGCTGGGAAGTGAAGCCCGGCTAATACCTCTGCCAGACCGTCCACCAAAATTGTCCCTGTGAAAATATCAAAGAAATCGATAAAAGCTCCTCCAAAATTGATGGTGAGCATAAAAACCAGATACATCACAGCAAAGAAAATTGGAATACCCAAAAAGCGGTTCAACACTACTTTGTCCAGCAGGTCAGATACGGTTTTTCGCAGTTGATCGCGACGGTGCACTACATCCCGTGAGAGCCCGTTGATAAAGCCATAACGCCCGTCAGCCACCATGATATCCGCTTCTTCATTGCAGTGCCTTTGTATTTTTGCAGACTCTTGCGCCACCAATTCCTGATAGAGATTATCGGTCAGCTCTGCTGCGAGTTCATCTGTTTCCAAGAGCTTGATAGCCAGCCATCTGTTGTCCACCTCGTGTTTGTCACTGCTGGCCTTAGTTTTTGCCGAAAGCCGTTTTATGGCGTCTTCTACCACCGAATCGTATTGCACTCTGGTCTTGGATATCCGCTTTTCCTGTCCCATTGCATTGATGCTATCCTTGAGCTCAGGCAGGCCGCTTTTCTTGTGTGCTACCATCGGAATTACCGGGCAATCCAGATGCCTGGCCAGATGCTCTACTTCAATAGATATCCGGCGCTGTTTGGCGATATCCATCATATTCAGAGCCACCACCACGGGTATTCTCATCTCCAGAAGCTGCGTAGTCAAATACAGATTCCTTTCCAAATTCGTGGCATCAAGGATATTTACTACCAGATCAGGCTTCTGATTCAAAATGAATTCACGGGATACTTTTTCATCCAGAGAGTAAGCAGAAAAGGAGTAGATGCCCGGCAGATCGATCACTGTGACCTCTACGTCCTGATGGGTATAACTGCCTTCTTTGTGCTCTACAGTCACCCCAGGCCAATTTCCTACCTTTTGTTTAGACCCCGTAAGTGAATTAAATAGAGTAGTTTTTCCGCTATTGGGATTCCCCGCCAATGCTATTGTCAATTTCTTCATTTTACATACTTCACTATCAAGGCATCGGCTTCAGCTTTTCTCAAGCTAAGGCTGTATCCTTTGATTTTTATTTCAATAGGATCGCCCAGAGGCGCTTTGCGAACGACCGTAAAGATTTCATTTTTTACCAGTCCCATGCGCAAGAGTTTTTGACGATAGTTCCTGTCTGCCGTAGAGTAAGCTACTATCCTCGCTGTAGCCCCTATCTCCAGTTCTCTGATCTTCATTTTATCTCCTAAGCTCTTTATTCACCAGGCCGCCTTTTGCAAGTCGGGCCTGCTTATTGTTAGCTGGAGCTAATCTTTGTGTGTGGGGCTAAATGTCAAGAAGTTTCTGCAAGCTTTTTACCTTTTACAAGCTGACAGGATCACTAAATAACTTGCATAAAAAGAGATAAGCGAGATAAATAAAAGTTGATTTTTCTTACACAAAAAGAAAAGCCCCTCCGTAGAGGGGCATAATATCGGTTTTGGGGCTCTTACAGGTCCTCGATCTGAGCCCTGGTGAGTTCCACCTTGGTATTTACCTCAGTATATTTCTGTTGTTCTTTTTCCACTATTTCAGGCTTGGCGTGCTCCAAGAAGTTCTTGTTTGATAGCTTCCGGGAGATGATGCTCAGCTCTTTTTCCAGTTTGGCCAGCTGTTTGCTCAGGCGGGCTTTTTCCACTTCGGGGTCTATGAGTCCGGCCAGCGGCAGGAAGATTTCCAGATTTCTCACTACAGCGCTCACAGCGGGTTTGGGTTTGCTTACCTCTTCACCGGATTCGATCTTTATCACTTTGGCCAGGCGCATCAGGTATTGTGCATAATCCTCAAAGAGGCGGTTTTGCTGATTTGTCGCGGTGCGCACCACTATGCTGATCTGGGTTGAGGGGGGCAGATTCAGCTGGTTTCGCAGGTTTCGGATGGCGGTGATGCTTTCCTGCATCAGGCGCATTTCATCGTCGATAGCGGGGTCTATGAGGGCATCATCAGTCTGGGGGAATTTTGCGATGATTAGCGCCTGCTCCGGCATGGGGAAGAGCGCTTTGATGCTTTGCCAGATTTCCTCGGAGATAAAGGGCATGATGGGGTGCAGCAGCCTCATTCCGGCTTGCATCACATCTAGCAGGATGTATTTGGCGGTGAGCTTCGTTTTCTGGGGGGCGTCCTCTTTCAGCCGGTCTTTGGCCAGTTCGATATACCAGCTGCAGTATTCGTCCCAGAGAAATTGGAATATACACTGGGCGGCGTCGTTCAAACGCAGATTTTCATAATGCTCAGAGGCTTGGCGGCTCACTTCGTTCAGGCGGGAGATAATCCAGCGATCGGCCAGCTCCAGCTCCAGTTCTTCCGGCTGGGGCAGCTCCGGGATGCTTTCCATATTCATCATGATAAAGCGGTAGGCATTCCAGATTTTATTGGCAAAATTGCGTCCGGTTTCCAGCATGGCATCGCTGTAGGCCAGGTCTGCCCCTTTGGGGGTATTGAAGATCATGGAAAAGCGCAGAGCATCGGCTCCCACTTTCTGAATGATATTGATGGGATCGGGAGAATTGCCCAGAGATTTGCTCATTTTGCGACCCAGATCGTCTCGCACAGTGCCATGCAGCAGCACGGTATCAAAGGGAATCATATTTTTGAAATGCAGGGTGCTCATGATCATGCGGGCCACCCAGAGATAGATGATCTCCGGAGCCGTGATCAGCACATTCGTGGGCAAAAAGCGCTGCAGGTCTTCCGTTTCATCTGGCCAGCCCATAGTAGAGAAAGGCCAGAGCCAGCTTGAAAACCAGGTATCCAGCACGTCTTCGTCCTGACGCAGATCGGTAGATCCGCATTTTGTGCAAAATTCCGGCCGCATTTTGGCCACCATCATATGAGTGCATTCTTCGCAATAGTAGGCCGGGATGCGATGTCCCCACCAAATCTGCCGCGAGATGCACCAATCCCGGATGTTGTTCATCCAGTGCATATATACTTTAGTCCAGCGTTCCGGCTGAAATTTCACCCGGCCGTCTTCCACCACGCGGATGGCCTCTTCGGCCAAAGGCTTCATCTTCACAAACCATTGATCCGATAAGTAAGGCTCGATCACGGTATCGCAGCGGTAGCAATGCCCCACGGCGTGTTCATGATCTTCTATCTTGCCCAGCAGGTCTTGCTCGGCCAGCATCTTCAATACCTTCTCGCGGGCGGCAAAGCGATCCAGGCCGGCAAATTCAGCGCCGGCTTCCTGATTCATCCTGCCATGTTCGTCCATAATGAGTATCTGCTTTAGATCATGTCGGCGGCCGATCTCAAAGTCGTTGGGATCATGCGCAGGGGTAACCTTCACACAACCTGTGCCAAAATCTTTATCCACATAATCATCGGCGATCACAGGGATGCGGCGGTTTGTAAGCGGCAAGAGCAATTCCTGGCCGATGAGCTGCTGGTAACGCTTGTCAGAAGGATTCACGGCAACCGCTACATCGCCCAGCATGGTTTCCGGACGTGTGGTAGCCACCGTCACATAGCCTCCCCCAGAGGCGTAAGGATAGCGCACCTGCCAGAGCTTACCCTTTTCATCGGCATGTTCCACTTCGTCGTTTGCCAGGGCGGTCACACAACGGGGACACCAATTGATGATGTATTTGCCCTTATAAATCAGACCATCTTCGTAGAGGCTCACAAAGACCTCTTTCACGGCGCGGGAGAGCATCCTGTCCATGGTAAAACGCTGTCGTGACCAATCGCAGGAGGCACCCAAAAGCTTGAGCTGATCTATGATGATGTCACCTTTTTCATGCTTCCAGGCCCAGATTCTTTCCAGCAAAGCCTCACGGCCGATTTCGTGACGGCTCTTGCCTTCTTTGGCCAAATCTTTTTCCACCATGTTTTGGGTGGCGATACCGGCATGATCTACTCCGGGCAGCCAGAGCGTGGGGCGGCCTTGCATGCGCTGATAGCGGACTACGACGTCTTGAAGGGTATTATTCAGCACATGACCCATATGCAGGATTCCGGTTACATTGGGGGGTGGGATCAGCACTGTAAAGGGTTCGCCTTCGCCCTGGGGGGCAAAGTATCCGGCGCTTTCCCAAAAGCTGTACCATCTGTCTTCTATTTCTTGCGGGGAATAGGTTTTCTTGATTTCCATTTTGATTTCCTTCTTTGTCGTAGTCTGCTCTGAATAGTATATCATTCAGGCAGATACCACTTCAAATAAAACGCTCTGGCTGTCAATTGCTTTTTGCTGCCTTGCCGATAATGAATACTATGCCTGCAGCATCTTAGCTCAATTGATATCATAAAAGTGACGTGTAAATGGCAGAAAAGATTCCTGCTATTTCCAGGGCATTTCCACGATATCTCATCTGCGCGGGCTTAGATGGGATTCATCGGGGGTTGAGTGCAGTAACCCAATAAGCAAAGCAGTTAGCAGCTGCCAAAGCTATAGACAGCAAAAGCCGGCGTGCCCATCAAAGTGCACACCGGCTAAAGCAAGTGTATTCTAGGGTCTGGCAGCTGTTGCTATTTGAGCATTACTACCTTTTTAAAGCCGCTGTAGGTGCCGGCTTTCATTCTGATGAAGTAGGTTCCGGAGGCTACGGTATTGCCACTGTCGTCTTTTCCGTCCCAGTTCACCGTGTGGGTCTTTGCCTGCTGGTGAATGTCGATCAGGTTTCGCACCAGTTGGCCTCTGCTATTGTAGATTTTGATCTTTACATTGGCTTCTTCAGCCAAATCGTAGCAGACGGTCACGTCTGGGTTGAAGGGGTTGGGATAAGGGCTGTTAAGCGCTGTTATCAAGGGTATTTCCGGGGATGGATTGTTGCCATCTCCCACAACCACGATCACGGGTCCATATTGAGAGATCAAGCCATCAAAATCCGTGGTCTGTAACCAGAAGCTGTAGATTCCATCGCCGGGGACAGTGCTGTCGGTGAAGCTGTATGTAGTAGTGGTAGATGTATTTGTAGCTTCTATCATGGGGCTTACAATCAGGGCTGTGGATAGATCCGTGCTGGTATTGCGCAGGAGGTGAAATCCCATGATTCCGGATTCAGACTGAGTAGTCCAATCCAGGCGCACTTTTTTGTTGCTTATCACGAGCGCAGTGAAAGATGAAAGCTGTATGGGCAGGGTCTGGGCTGATTCATCGTTTGTAACAATCTGCAGCTCATAAGCAGCTTTGGCATTCTTGCTCAAGCCGCTGATAAGGATTGTGATCAATTTTGTTTCCGTATTCACATTAAATGAATCTGGAGTTATTAAACCACCTCCGCCAAGGCGATAGCGCACATCCGTGGGATCATAGCTGAGCCCGCTGTAGGAGATATTGAAGCTGCCATTGCCGATACTGGGATTTTCGAATGAGAGGTTGTACAGCAAGCCTTCGGGGGCGGTGCCCAGGCCCATGCTAACGCTGAGAGAATTATCGGTAGAGGACGAAAAAGCAGTGGGAGTTGCAACTAAGTAAGGGCTTACTGTGTCTGCACCGGCCGTGAAGCTGCCCATATTTACCGTGCAAGGGTTGCTGTTTGAGATGATAGTGTTTCCGGCACCACTGGTTGTAGCAAGAGTAGTTACAGACCCAGTGGCGGAGTTTGAGCTATTCCTCAGCGGATCGGCAGCTATTGCTCTTACCCTGTAATAATAAGTGGTATTGGCAGCGATGTTATTGATCACCCAAGAGCTTGCAGTGCCTGTATCAAGATTTTCATAAGCGCTGAGAAGGGTGCTGAAATTGCTGTCGGCCGATACATCCAAACGGTAGCCTGTGGCAGCTGAAACCGTATTCCATCTGGCAGTAAAGCTGGAGGTGGTCTCTTGCAAACCTGTTTCGATCAGGCTTGGAGCTGCGAGCTTTAAGATAGCGGAGACAGTGTAAGTACTTGATGATCCGTCTGCAGTACTCAAGGTGTAAGTCACAGGGTTAGTGAAGTCGTTAGCAGTGCTGCCGCTAATCTGAGTGATGCTGCCGATTTTCACCGTAGCACCGGGAGCTGTGAAGGTGGCAACCAGGTTTGTGAGCGCAGTGCCGCTGGGCAAGGCCAGGCTAATGGTTTTGTTATCCTGGTCTATAGTGCCGGTGGCAGCCGGATTGCTGATAGCAAAAGCGGAGAATCCCAAAGCAGTTCCATTTTTTACAGGGGAAAAGGAGTTTCCACCATTAGCATAGACAGCTTCAATCTTGTAAGCATGGCTGACCCCGGGGCTGGCTGATGTATCCTTGTAAGAAAAGGTGCTCTTGGATGAATTATGAGCAATCTGAGTAAGATACTGATTATCCCGATAGACTTTATAGAAGCTGAGTCCGGTAGAGCTGTTACTAATCAGACCCGCTGGCGCATCCCAGCCAAGCTGTATCCAGCTATGACCTACAGCGCTGATAGCCAGGTTCGTGGGAGCATTATTGGCAAACTGCAGGTAAAAGCCATTGCTCGTTTCTAGTTCATTTGTTACGCCCACCAGCATATTAGCGGGGATCTTTACCTTAATAGAATTGGGATCAAGCACCGATGCGGCATATTCATGAGCTGTAGCTGCACCAGAGAAATAGACATTGATTTCACTGTTTGAAACCCTGGTGATGGTGCCGATTCCGAGTCCAGCCGGAAGCCCAATCATGCTAATTCCGGTGATGGTGCCGCTTGTGAATGCACAATTGCTAATCTTCACCGTAACGTATAGATCGCCGAGGCTACCCGCGTTGCTTGCGCTTTCATTCAGGGTAAGCGGATAGGGGCTAATCTGTACAAATGCTGCTTCTGTAACCTGGCTGGAAGCCGCACTCAAGACAGCTGCGCCGGTAGTTGGGGCTGTATCAGACACTGGAGTTACCTCAAACTTGAGATACTTGCCGGTATCCGCAGATTGCACCGTATAGGTCTGGGAAGTTGCTCCGCTGATTGCCGTATAGCTTCCTGCAGCACTTTCTGCCCTTAGCCAGCGGAAGGTGCTGCTGGCTTCGCTGTCACCGGTATCGTCATCATTGAATGTGTAGGTTCCGGTGAGGGTTTGTCCTACTTTGGCGCAGGTCGGGTTTGTGATTGCGACATCTGTGGCATAGGGAGCGGTATTGCTGTTTATATTGAAATGTCCATAGTAATCAGTGATTCCTGTGCCGGAATAAATTGCCCCCGAGGCTACCGTATTCATATCACCATCATCACCAAAAACCCTGCTGCGAACCTTGAATGACTTGGCTCCTGTGGGTGGGCTTGGCAGCTCGAAAGTGATTGTGCTGTAGTATGTAGTGCCGTTTGTAATTCCCACAGTGTAGTCAAAACTCTCTACGGTTATGTCTTCCGTGGTTGAATCCCCACTAAAGTTTATGGCATCATTCCAGTAAATACGAATCTTATTCAGATTACTTGTGTTTACACAAGCACCTTCAACGTAACCATCCTGCTCAATAAAACCTGTGGTTAAATACTCAAACTTTAGCTCAATCTCATCTCCCGGTAATACGGCTGTAGTGCCGTTATTATACGGGCTTTTCATTCCGATATTGCTCAGAGTAATGCTCTGGGCCAAAAGCGCTGTGCACATGGCCGTAAGCAACAAAACTAATAATACAGTTCTTTTCACTGTCATCCTCCTTATTTTTGCCTATTATTTACCGCATAGTTGACAGTCATCTCTTCAGTTGGACCGATCAGAACCATGCACTTGTTCAAAGACCAAATATCTTCTATCTTTAACTTCGTCAGATTGCAAATATAATACACTGAAATATCCTTGTTTCAAGTAACACAGGAATCTTGCCTTTGTTGATAAGTGGAGACACACCAGCTTTAGTCAGGCTGAGTAAGCGTGATCTGGGTATCCTTAGTTCATTAAGGATCAAAGCATTAACGCCGATTCTGAACATAAAACCAAATTTCATAATCTTCTCCTTTATACCAGGCAAAAAAATCATAACTGGCAGCTATAAGCTGTGCATACAGCCGCAAATTCGATATCCACATTATATGAAACGTCGCTTCACCAGAGGCTTAACCAATATAAAGCGGCAACGATCTCAAGACGTTGCCATTATCTGTAAAAGCTAAAAACCTGTCAAGTGTTTTTCACATAAATTTTTCAAGAGCCAATTTATGGAAAAACCGATGTTTGTGGCCAAGTAAGATTTTTGGAGTCCAAACGCCTGAGTATCTGACAATATATGCGTAATTCCGCAAGGTGT
>JALNWR010000051.1 GCA_023230795.1 Candidatus Cloacimonadota bacterium | reverse complement strand
CCCTCCGGCATCGATGCCAATACCGGAGCCGGCTCCAGCATGAAGATGGATATCACCCTGGCTATAGAAGAGCTGAAATACGGCCATCTTCTGGAAAATGGCCGGCAGTATTGCGGCGAAACATTCACCATCCCCATCGGCATTCCCACCAGCTACAAAGAAGATGTAAATAGCTACCACATCACTGAATACATCCTCCCCCAGCGCCATGATGATGCCCATAAGGGCAGCTATGGCAGGGTGCTGATTATCGGTGGCAGCATCGGCTATCTGGGCAGCGTAAGACTGGCCAGCAAAGCGGCTCTGAAAAGCGGGGCCGGACTCATCTATCTGTATATCCGCAAAGAGCTTTACCCTTATTATACCAGCCTCACAGATGAGATCATGGTACATCCCATCCCCGAAACTGCGGATAACAAGACCCCGGATGCCCGGCAGCTGCGAGAGTTCATCCAAAAGGCAGATGCCATCACCATCGGCTGCGGAATGGGCCAGGATGCCTATGCGCTGTCCCTTTTGGAACTAATCCTAAGCGAGTCTCAGGTCCCCACCGTGGTGGATGCCGATGCCCTGAATCTGATCAGCAAGCACCCGAAGCTTACAAAGTATCTATCCAAAGGCAATTTCCTGCTCACTCCGCATAAGGGCGAGTTTTGCAGATTGGCCGGCCTCGACATGGGAGAGCTAAAGCAAAATATGCTGCAGGCACTTAGAAGCTATCAGGCCAAAGTAAAATGCCCTATTCTGCTCAAATCTCACACCAGTATTTATATGGATGAGGCTCAAACTGCGCTACTGACCTCAGGCAACGACGCCCTGGCCACCGGAGGAAGCGGCGATCTGCTCTGTGGCATTATCTCATCTTTTGCCGCTCAAGGCCTTACGCTGGATATTGCCGCCACTTCCGCCTCCTTGCTTATGGGCCAGACTGCAGAAAGGCTTAGCAAAAAGCAGCTCAGCTTTTCCCTCACTCCCTCAGATATTATCGCACATTTAGGAGACAAAGATGCATAAACTTGCCAAACTCAATACCCCCATCTTCTGGGCCGAAGGCCATCCTGGCAGCTTAAAACGGGAAGACTGGAAGATAGAAATATCCGGCTCTTGTGAGAATCCCCTTACCCTCTCCTGGCAGGATTTACAGAATCTGCCGCAAAGCACCGTAAATGCAAGGCTTACCAGCGTTACCAGATGGTCTGTCTATGGCGCCTGGACCGGCGTGGCTATGGCTGACATCCTGGATTTGGTAAAGGTGCGAGATTCCTGCACCCAGCTTAGATTTTGGTCTATGGGGCTGATCTACGATACCTCCATCCCGCGGAAGATCGCCGAAAAAGAGCGCTCTCTGCTGGCCTGGGCCTTTGATGGTGAGCTGCTTACGGAAGATTATGGCGGACCGGTAAGAGGCTTTACCCCCTATCTCTGGGGTTACAAATCCGCCAAAAGCATCGTCAAAATAGAGCTGATGGACCACTACGTGCCCGGCTTTTGGGAGCTACGCGGCTATACCGATAGCGGTAAGATCGAAGCAGGCCCCTGCCGTGATATAAACGACGGCGGCAAGCTCAAACATATCCCAGCCGGAGAAGTGAAAGACTTTGTCTAAACCAAAGCCTAAGCAACTCTGGGTCACGTATCTGCGTGCCATCGCAGCCATGTTTTGCTGGGCGATCACCTTCGTCTGGTACAAGATAGCCTATGAAACTTATCGTCCCTACGAGGTAGTATTCTTACGTTTGCTTCTGGCTGCCAGCATACTTTTTGCGGTAATACTGATCGGCCGGAAATGGGAGAAGATAGCAGGCAAAGACCTTTGGCGCCTGATGGGCGTGGCATTCTTTGAGCCTTTCTTGTATTTCAATGGCGAAGCCAACGCCATGCAATATGTATCCAGCTCATTGGCCAGCATCATCATCGCCACCATCCCCATCTTTGCCGCTTTGGGGGCCTGGCTGTTTTTGAAAGAAAGACTCAGTATTTATGTGATCCTGGGTGTGATAGTATCCTGTCTCGGCGTGGTGATAATGAGCTTTGGTAGCACAGAGCTCAAGGCCACTCTCATCGGCATTATGTTCCTCACCCTGGCCATCTTTGGAGCTGTAGGCTATAGCCTTTTAGTAAGACCACTTACCCTGAAATACAGCACTTTGAGCATAGTTGCTTACCAGAGCCTGTTTGGCACCCTGTATTTTCTGCCTTTATTCCTGATCGTCGATGGCAGTCATTTCATGAACGTAAGTCATTCCTTGAAAGGTATCTATACCATTATAGCAATGTCGCTTTTTGCCACTATCGGAGCCTTTGTGCTCTTTACCGATGTGATCCGCAGCCTGGGGGTGGCAAAATCCAATATCTTTACAAACCTGATCCCCGTCTTTACCGTGGTGCTGGCTTTTCTGATTTTGGGAGATCAGATCGGACTCCGTACTATTATCGGCCTTAGCCTCACCTTATTGGGGTTATTGCTCTCTCAATATACCGATCTCAAAAAACTAAAGCAACGCTATCTTTTAGGAAAAAGCGTTGCCACCCAAAGGAATTGAAATGTTTAGAAAATACGCTTATATCCTCTGCCTTCTGCTCTTTGTGCCCGGCGTGATCCTGGCACAAGGCTGGTTTACTCAAGATGGCAGCTACTTTTTGAATGGCATCTATTTTGAACTTGAGCCTTTAGTTACTATCCGGCACGCTCAAATGCAGCATAGTGATCTGTCCTTTGATTCGGAGGCCACGGTTTTTGCAGACAGCGTGATCATTCGCTATACGCATGCTCTTATGGAGTTTGACGTAAAGGTCAAGGACCTTCGGGCATTTCACGCTCCGGCCAAGCAGGTCGAGGTTTCTGCCCGCTTTTTTGATGAGATTTATATTCGTGATTTTGGCCTGAAGCTTAATTTTACGGAAAGGCAGCCCCAGCAGATTCTGCGCGGACCGAAAGCCATCTCTCAGCGTGATGCCACGCTGAATCAATATCTGTATCCATACACCGATAGGATCATTGAATATGAATTTGCGGACAGTTCCCTGTGGATAGTGGGATCAAACTATGAGGGCTGCGCAAATCTTGATTGGATCTCAGAAGATACCATCTGGCTATATGACAACAGCCTGCATTTTGCCCGCCGCTTCAATCCTGAGCTGAATTACTTTGATACCCTGACCGATACCATGAAACGTCATCCGGGAGATGAAAACTATTACAGCTTCCTCATCTTTGAGAGCAGGCCTGCTGTGATCAAGATTAATCGCTGGCTGGGAGACAAAAGGGCAGCACTCGTCATCACAAATGATGCTGATGGAGAAGGCCTTAAGCGGATGAACGCCGTGTATTTTGGCTCCTCCGACCCCAATAGCCCAAAATATCTGAATCAAGGCATTATCGCCAATAATATCAAGCTCACAAACACCGTCTTTGGCGCCTCAAAGCCGGTTTTAGGAGAGCTCTGGTCTTCGCTGATGGACCATGGCATCAGCATTGGATATCACACCTATAGTTTTTTTGGAGATCTATCTTATCAGACTTATCAAAATCTGATTCATGAAATGGGCGAATACAATATCCGCACCTGGATAGACCATTCCTGGGGAAACAACCCCGAAGACTTCTGCGTCGAAGGCTGGAATCCCGAAAGTGAATACTATATACTCGATGCCATAAACGACTCCAATATAGATTATGTCTGGCTGGGTGATGCTCCCTATACCAATCCCATCAATTCTTTTACGGAGCCCTGGCGCCTGCCGCACAGACTTTACGAATTTGACCATCTCACACGCCCTGTGTGGTTTTATGGACGCACCAAAATGGGTACCTGGGAAGCCACCGAAATCGGATATCTCAGCGATATGAAACATCAGCTCACAGCAGAGAATCTCGACCGTCTCTTGAATGAAAACGGGCTCTGCGTGGTCTATACACACTTCTTTTTTGCCGAAACCTCCGCTTTGATCCCCTTTTATACCGTTTTGCCCGATGGTGTACATGAGATTCGGGAAGATGTAAATGACAGGCTTGTTATGTTAGATTACTATCAGACCCACAGGGGTCTTTGGATAGATACCCTGGAGCAGGTCCTGGACAGGATGATTGCTTTGGAAGATTTACGCATAGTATCCAGCAGCCAGGCGGGCGGTAAGCTCAATATCCAGCTAAAGAACCAATCGGATTATGATCTGGAGCAAATCCATATTATTCATGATGATCAAAGCTTTGATATAGACCTGATCCCGGCTCAGACATTCCAGAGTATATCCCTCAGTGATTCCCATCCGGAGCCTGGTGCCCCCTTCCTGGATATTTTTGCCTATTTTCACAAGGGCAACCTGGTTTTGAGGCACAAAGCTCCAGAAGCTCTGCCCCTTCTGGATATAGATATCTACAATATCCGGGGGCAAAAGCTGGATAGCTTCCACACGCAAAATCCCGCTCGGGAGATCACCATCCCCTTTGCTGCAAAAGCCTCAGGGATGCACATCCTGCGGATAAAGACCCGTTCGGGATTCAGCCAGACTATCCGTGTGCCGGTAGTGAAATAAAGTGATGCTGCTATCTGCTTGCTTCCTTGAAAGATATCGGGAGCTGGGTTTAATTGCCAATATAAAGCGTGGCATCGTCCGTTATGGTAGTTTGCTTCCTTGAAAGACTTTAGGTGCCGGTTTTAACCGGCACATCGCGGAGCAGCTATCTGGCCAAGACTTTTTCCTGGCCTTTAAAGGCCAGGCACACGCAGCTGTATGTTCACATTTACGATAGTTTATATAGGCGCCCTACGAATTGCCCCATCTGATTATATTGGGGAGAGAGGGTTTAGGGAGTTTAGACGTTTTTCGCAGCCAAATCAAGATCACACGCGCAAGAGGTAAATATAGCTGCGGTTTGCCCCGCCTTGAAAGGCGGGGGAAAAGTCTTGTTGCGGGTGTCAGCCCTGTGAATGGCGGCTAAGCCGCCAGCTAAAGTCTTTCAAGGCATATTGAAGATTCAGTATCTTAAAAAGCATCTGAACCTACTAAACCACTAAACCCTCTCAACTTCCTCCATCTCCCCATCTCACCCTCAACCCTCTCTACTCCAAAAAAACTCCCCTTTCTTCCCCCGTCCCTAATATTTTGTTTGACAAAGCAGGGGGATTTTGCCATGTGTCTTTACTGTAGTCTTTTGAGTATGAAATGAATAAAGAAGAGGTATAAATGCAAACCACACAAGAGAGTATCCAGATACTGCTGGATAAAGAAAAGAAGAGCTTGCAGATGGGTGGCGAAAAAGCCATCGCCAAACAGCAAGCAAAAGGCAAGCTCACTGCCCGTGAGCGGCTTGATTTACTCTTTGATGCCGGCACCTTTCGGGAGCTGGATATGTTCGTCAGCCATCGCTGTGACAATTTTGGCATGAAAGATATCGATATTCCCTCCGATGGAGTAGTTACTGGGCACGGTTTGGTAAATGGCCGCCCCGTATTTGCCTTCTCGCAGGATTTCACTGCCCGCGGCGGCTCTTTGGGTGAAATGCACGCCGCCAAAATCTGTAAAGTGATGGATATGGCCTTGAAAAGCGGAGTTCCCTGCATCGGGATCAACGACTCCGGTGGCGCCAGGATCCAGGAAGGGGTAGATGCTCTGAAGGGCTATGGCGATATCTTCTTTAGAAATTCCCGGGCCAGCGGAGTGATTCCTCAGATCACGGCCGTGATGGGGCCTTGCGCCGGTGGGGCAGTTTATTCTCCTGCCATGACCGACTTTGTGTTTATGGTCAAGAAGACCAGCTTTATGTTTATCACCGGGCCGGATGTGATCAAAGCGGTCACCGGCGAGATAACCACTCAGGAAGAGCTGGGTGGAGCTATGACGCACAATAGTAAAAGCGGCAATGCCCATTTTGCCTGTGAGAGCGATGCCGACGCTATCGAGCAGATCAAGATTCTGCTGAGCTACCTGCCCGCAAACAATATGGAAGACCCTCCCAGGACCCAGTGCACAGACGATCCCTGGCGCGAATGCCCGGAGCTGAACAGCATCATCCCGGATAGCCCCCGACAGAGCTATGACATGCGGGATGTGATCAAATCCGTAGTGGATGACGGCGTCTTCTTTGAGCCCCACTTTTTCTATGCGCAGAATATCCTCGTGGGCTTTGCCCGCCTGAATGGACGCAGCATAGGCATTATAGCAAATCAACCCACCGTGCTGGCCGGCTGCCTGGATATCGATGCCTCAGACAAAGCCTCCCGTTTCATCCGCTTTTGCGATGCCTTCAATATCCCTCTGGTCACCTTCGTGGATGTCCCGGGATATCTGCCGGGCACGCATCAGGAATTTGCCGGCATCATCCGCCACGGCGCCAAGCTCTTATGGTGCTATTCCGAAGCTACGGTGCCCAAGCTCACAGTGGTAACCAGAAAGGACTATGGCGGCAGCTATATCGCCATGAGTTCCAGACATCTGGGTGCAGACATGGTCTTTGCCTGGCCTTCTGCGGAGATTGCCGTGATGGGCGCTCAGGGCGCAGCCAACATCATCTTCCGCAAAGAAATCGCCGGCGCCGAAGATCAGGATGCCAAACGAGCTGAGCTGATAGATGATTATGAAAAGCGCTTCAATAACCCCTATGTGGCAGCCTCACGCGGCTATGTGGATGCAGTGATCCTGCCTTCTGAGACCAGGAAAAGACTCATCGACGCCCTGGAAATCACCAGCACCAAAAGCGAAAGCCTGCCTCCTAAAAAACATGGCAATATGCCCGCTTAATGGATATATTATGATTAAAGATAAGAAAGAAATCGCCGCCATCTCTGCTGTGATGGCTTTGATAAGTGCAGATGCAGCCCAGACCCCTTACCAGGAGCCCATCTGGGGCAATGCAGGCCATCCCTGGGCAGCTTACGGACGCAGTACTACCATGCAATACCGCGATATTACTCAACGCAGACTAATAAAAAGAAACAGATAAAAGGAGATATAAATGGATAAACACGGCATCATCGAACAGACCAAGATGCGCTATGAAGCGGATCGGCCAAAAGCCGCCAATCCTATCAAAATACAGGACCTCAGCTTTCGCGATGGTCATCAATCCCTATTTGCCACCAGAGGCAGAACCGAAGACCTCCTACATGTGGCAAAACTTATGGACCAAGTGGGATATTACTCCATGGAAGTATGGGGTGGAGCCACTTTTGACGCCATGCACCGCTTTTTGGGCGAAGACCCTTGGCAACGCATTCGCACCCTGAAAGAACATATCACCAAGACCCCATTCTCCATGCTCTTAAGAGGGCAAAATCTGGTGGGTTATCAAAATTACGCCGATGACGTGGTTCAGGCCTTTACTCAGCGTGCCTGCGATAACGGTATTGATATATTCAGAATCTTTGACGCCCTGAATGACTTCCGCAATTTCCAGACCGCTGTGAAGGTCGTTCTCAAAAACAAAAAGCATTTCCAGGGCTCCATCTGCTATTCGCTCACCGAACAGCGCATGGGTGGAGATACCTATAACATCGATTATTATGTGAATAAGGCCAAACAGCTTGAGGATATGGGTGCCGATAGCGTGTGCATCAAAGATATGGCTGGCCTCATCGCCCCGTATGATGCCTACGAGCTCATAAAAGCCCTGAAAGAAAGCGTGAAAGTGCCGGTGCACTTGCATACCCACTTTACCTCCGGCATGGGCGATCTTTCCCTGTTCAAAGCCATCGAAGCCGGTGTGGATATCATCGATACCTGCATGGGCCCTTATTCCTACCGCACCTCGCATCCCGGCGTAGAGCCTCTGGTGATCGCACTTTTGGGCACAAACCGCGATACCGGTATGGATATTAAGTTGCTCAATAGAATCGGCAAAGAAATGGAAAAAGACATCCCCAAATATCTGGATTTTGCCAGCACAAACAAATTCTCCATCATCGATACAGACGTTATCATCCACCAGACTCCGGGCGGAATGCTCTCAAATCTGGTAAATCAGCTGAAGCAAATGGAAGAGCTGGACAAACTGGATGCCGTGTTTGAAGAAATCCCCAAAGTGCGTAAAGACCTTGGACAGATTCCTTTGGTGACTCCTACCAGCCAGATCGTGGGCATCCAAAGCGTAAACAACGCCCTCTTTGATACCAAAGATGGCGAATATGCCCGCATCACCGAACAGGTGAAAGACCTCTGCTATGGCCTGTATGGCAAGACTACCCTGCCTATAGACAAAGACCTGCAGGCAAAAGCTTTGAAGGATTATCCCAAAGGACAAACCCCCATCACCGAAAGACCCGGAAATGTGATCCCTCCCGCGATGGATCAGGTGAAAAAGGAAACCGAAGGCCTGGCCAAAGACATCGACGATCAGCTTATCGTAGCCCTTTACAACCTTACCGGTAAGAAGTTCCTCAGGATAAAATACGGCCTTGACCCCATGCCCGAAGAGATGAAAGGCAAGACCCTGGAGCAAGTGCAAGCCGAAGAAGAGCTTATCAAAAAAGCTAAAGCAGGCCAGCTGATCGAAAAACCCGCCCCTGTGGAAAAACCCGAAGATGCCCGTGAATTTGACGTCTTTGTGGATGGCAGCTACTACCGTGTGGAAGTAGCAGAAAAAGGCGGAGTTCCCAGAGTGGTCTCCCGCCGTCCTGCTGCGGCCCCCGCCCCGGCGCCAGCTCCCCAGCCTGTAGCAGCAGCTCCTGCCCCCGCCGCCGCCCCCAAACCCCAGCCCGCCGCTGCTGAAGCTGCCCCAAGCGCAGCAGCCGGAGAAACCATCATCGCTCCCATGCCGGGAATGATGGTAAAATATGAAAAACAGATTGGCGATCAGGTAAAACTCGGCGAGACCGTATTGGTACTGGAAGCCATGAAAATGTACAACAACATCCCTTCCCCTGTGGAAGGAACCCTGGTAGCGACCCCGCTTTCTGCTGGCTCAAACGTTAGCAAAGGTGATGTAATGGCCGTAATCAAGGTGGGATAAAGGAGACCAAATGCAAGTAAAAAGTCAGATCATGGATAGCGCTCAGATGAAACGCAGTCTTCAGCGTATGGCCCATGAAATTATCGAGCAAAACCGAGGCCTGGAAAGAATACGACTGGTGGGAATCCGCTCCCGGGGCGTCCCCCTGGCGAATCAGCTGTCCGACTATCTGAAACTGATCTCAAATCAGGAAATCCCCGTGGGAATCCTGGATATTACCTTGTATAGAGATGATCTTTCCACCATCGCCCGCCAGCCTGTGATCAAAGGCACTCATCTGGATTTTGAGATTGAGGATGCCATTGTAGTCTTGGTGGATGATGTGCTTTTTACCGGCAGAACCGTAAGAGCGGCCATCGATGCCCTGATGGATTTTGGACGTCCGCGTCAAATCCAACTGGCGGTATTGATAGACCGTGGCCATCGGGAACTGCCTATCAAGGCGGATTATGTGGGCAAAAACGTGCCTACATCCAAGGAAGAAATCATCAAGGTGGCCCTTCAAGATATTGATGGGGACGATAGTGTCAAAATCCTTTTGGCATAAATATCACGAGCGTTATCACCAGCTGAGAAGCCATGTCTGCATAGGCCTGGATTCTCAGCTGGATAAGCTCCCGCTTTGCCTGAAAGATACTGTAAATCCGATTCGGGATTTTAACCTATCCATCATCAAAGCCACGCAGGATTATGCCACGGCCTACAAGCCCAATCTCGCCTTTTATCTATCCGATGGACTCCGTGGCCTCGCTGCTTTGTATGAGACCGTAGCCAGCATTCCCCCGGAGATTCCGGTGATCCTGGATTGCAAGGTAGGAGATATCGGCAGCACTATGGCAGCCTACAGCCGGGCCTTCTTCAAAGACCTGAAAGTGGATGCCATCACTATCAATCCTCTGATGGGTGCGGATGTGCTAAAACCAATCCTGGAGCTGGATACCAGCTTTGCCTTTGTGCTGGCGCTTACCTCAAACCCTTCTGCAAGTGACTTTTTCCACGAGCAGCGGCTCAAGCTGGCGATCCCTCGCTGGCTGGAAGATTATCCTGTAGAGCGGCTGGGAGCGGTAGTGGGCGCTACCCAGGTGGCAGATCTCCAGGCCATGCGTCAGAGCATGCCGGATCGCCTCTTCCTGGTTCCCGGAGTGGGAGCCCAGGGGGGAGACCTCCAGGCTGTATTGAATTATGCCATTGCCGACAAAGCCGAGCCCAGAATCCTGATCAATAGCTCCCGCGGCATCATCTTTGCCAGCAGCGACGAAGACTATGCCACAGCCGCAAAAGAAGCTGCCCGCCGGCTATTTGAGGCTTGTAAGCAAATCTGACCCAAACCCTTCCTTTTCGGAAACAGCTTTCTTTCGGAAGCAGCGATCCTCTACTGGATTGTAGGCGTCTCGCCTACAGGGCTTTGGCAAAGCCCTTCTCCCCATCCAAGTTCTACGAACTTGCTTGATGCGAGACGCATCAAATCCAGCAAGCTCCCTTTCGAAGTAGCGAATCACTACTGGATTGTAGGCGTCTCGCCTACAGGGCTTTGCAAAAGCCCTTCTCCTCATCCAAGTTCTACGAACTTGCTTGATGCGAGACGCATCAAATCCAGCAAGCTCCCTTTCGAAGTAGCGAATCTCTACTGGATTGTAGGCGTCTCGCCTACAGGGCTTTGCAAAAGCCCTTCTTTTCCACCCAAGCCCTCACAGTCTTGCTTGATGCGAGACGCATCAAATCCAGCAAGCTCCCTCTTTTTCACCCTTCGCATCAGCGATCCTCTACTGGATTGTAGGCGTCTCGCCTACAGGGCTTTGCAAAAGCCCTTCTTTTCCACCCAAGCCCTCACAGTCTTGCTTGATGCGAGACGCATCAAATCCAGCAGTAGTTCAATTTCTAAAAGCGATCACCCGATAAAATCCTTTAGTCCTTGTCCCCGCTAAGAAATCAACAAAGTAAGTGCGACTGGCTGTAGTGGTGCCCAATAGGCTGACCTCGCTGCTAAAATCCGGTAAAGCGCAGTTGTACACTTTGTAACCGCTTGGGTTTCCGCTTACTGCATTCCAGGAGATTTTGACGCGGCTGGATCCCGGCACCTGTTCTATAGTAGGCTCCTGTGGCACTGATAAAGGCGATAGCACAGTCAGATTCACCGGAATCTCCACTACGGGATTTATGGTGCAATTGCTGGTAATGGTGATAGTCTTGCTATAGTTTCCTGCTTCCAGGCCGGCGGCATCAAAGCCTATGGGAATGGAATGCCCCGGTGCACCGCTCGCGATGCTAGCGCTGTAGCTATAGCCTGAATTTATGGTCAGCCATGAGCTCCCCGCGCTTTGCTGGGTAACCTCCACAGCGTCCAGGCATACTCCGTAGCCGTAATTCGTAGTTCCTTCAAAGGCAATATAGTATGTAGAGCTCAGATTCGGCAGAGCCATGGTTCTTTGGGTCCAGGAGCTCACCTCATCTGTATAAGTGGCCAGGATATTCCAGGCTCCTCCGAAGCTGTTTTTGTAATAGATCCTCAGCTCATCCTGATCGCTGCCCCAGTTATCCTGAGCATGCCAGAATGATAGCGTAGCAGCAGTTGCTCCCGAGAGATCCAGTGCTGGACTGATGAGCTTTACTGTCATAGGTGTGAAGGAAAAATTGAAGAGTCTAACATTGTAACTCCCTTCATAGGCAGCGTCAGGATTGCCACTGTGTCCTCCTGAAGCAATAGTCCAGGGGTTTCCCGAGCCTGATACATTTTCTTGAGTCCAGCTTGCCGGAATAGAGCTCGCTTCAAAGTTCTCCTGCAATACAGCGCCACTACCACCGGCCACAGCGCATTCATAGTCCAGGGTGCCGCTGCCCGAATTGGTTATTCCCAGGTTTTGGGTAGCGGTAGCATGCAGCTCCAGGTTTTGGCTGAAAGCTGAAGGAATCCAATTGATGATGCCCGCTACAGGCGCAGAGGCCAATTCGATGACGCTTACCGAGTAATGCGCAGCACGACTATATGTCCCGCCCCAGGTCATGCTGTGCATACTGTGATCCCAGGTATCGTGAATGTAAATGGTGGAGTTTGTGCTTTCATAACCAACTCCCACCATAGTGTGCCCCTCGATATGGATCATCACCGGGATGCCGTTATCTATGCTGTCTTGAAATTGAGCCAGCGTGTAACCTTGAGTATTGCCCTCGTATCCCAGTATTTTCTGATTGTAATTTGTCGTAACCTCATAGCCCCGGGATTCCATAAAGAGTCTGAACCCGCGAATCCCATCACGTTTTCTGGGGCTGGCAGTTTCGCCTCCTGTGTAGTCGTATATAGGGCTACCATCATTATAAGTATAGAAAGTGGTTCCCCCGTCGGAATTGCTCCACCAGTCCTGATTTGTGCCCATGTAATCTGCAGTGCAATTGGCATAGGTGGCGGTTGGGTTGCCGGTTCCGAAGGGATCATCCCCGCTATTACCAGACCCCGTCCAAAATCTATCCACATGTCCCTGCGAGCTAAGGCCATCATAGCCCTGATGAGTGGCGCTCAGCGGACATTCACCATAGCCCCAGCTGGAGTTTGTGCCGGGGAAGACACCACCATTTGTAGGTCCTTCATACATATTCGGATAGCCATTGCGATCGTAATATCCGGCCATCATTGCCGCAGAAGTGGCCGAGCAGCCATAGCACCAATTGAGTTTGGGCACATCGTTTAAGATCACTGCGCTGCGGGAGGGCGTGGCGATAGGTCCGGGCTGGCGCAGGGCTTCCGGAAT
This sequence comes from Candidatus Cloacimonadota bacterium, assembly GCA_023230795.1. Lineage (GTDB taxonomy): Bacteria > Cloacimonadota > Cloacimonadia > Cloacimonadales > Cloacimonadaceae > UBA5456. The sequence goes on along the minus strand of JALNWR010000051.1, from coordinate 1,394 downwards.
TCCGGGAACCACTATCTCTTCGATGGTTTTCCCATTTGCATCCTGAAAACGGTTTACCACATAGGGATTTGCTCCCAGAGCAACCATGATCAGGCAAAATGTGATGATGAGCTTGAAACGTAACATGTTATTCTCCTATTCTTAAATCAGCAGTATCAGAACCACCGAAGGTTTTTTATTTTTTACACGTAAATTCTTCTTGAATTCATCGACTCTTTTGAGTAGGGCGGATCACGTCAAGGTTTTTTTGCTTTTTTCCCTGCCGGGGATTCATTGGCAGAAGCGCTTGGGGGGGGATTCCCGATTCTTCAATAGAACGCAGATCGGACGGATTGGGCGGATTGTTACGATTTATTATAGAAGGCGGGATTGGGCGGATACACGCGGATTTTTTGGGGGAGTTTGGATTCAAAAAGCGAACTAAAGTTCGCTGCCACAGCGCGTTTCCTTTCACGCTACTGCCGAATCGGAGTTTGGTCCAAAGCTTACATTCAGCTACTGCCGCTGCGCAAGCATTCAATTTGATTTTAACTCGCTTTTAACTCGAGATGACTCGAATCCTCGAGTGGACTCGAGTTAAAAGCGAATTAGAAGCAAGTCTAAAGTAAAGGCGCGGACTTGGCTGTGACACCCTGTGACAAATAAGAAAAATCTGCTTATATGCCGTGTTGGCTAACTATTAGCTTATGCCCACAATATGGACACTTACAATTTCCGAGTACAGGCCATTTAGCACATTTCTTACATACAACTTTTCCACATTGGGGGCACTTATACATTTTGTTACCCATACCAATCTTTGTGTTACAATTTGGACATTGCTTCGCTATGTTAAACCTCCATATTAATCATTGGATAAGACAATCCCATTTTTTCTATTGTTTTTTTGCATCTTAAATTGTCAAGAAATTTCATGAGTTGAGTTCCAAATGTTAGTGAATATGTACATTCATATTGTGTTTTATTGCCTTGAAGGCATTTCATAGATAAGCTGCTCATTAAACGTAACATTGTAAACCCTGAGCTTGAATATTCGAATTTTGTGTTGCACAGAATGGCATTCCATACAACACAAATGCGTTTGGCTTGCATACATGATTCACAGACTTAGCCCACATACGAAAATGAGTGCCGATAACGCTGTTTACTCTGTATCCCACAGATATAATAGCATCAAGGTTAAAATACTCTATCTGATATGTTTTGCCGTCACTTGCAGTTGAGGCAAAAAATGCACTAACTGAATCTCGTTCTAACTCTTTTGTCTCAAAAATGTTCTTAAGATGCTTACGGATACCGGATTTATCTACTGTGAAAAGCTCTGCCATTTCTGTGGCGGAGAGCCAAACAGATTCGTTGATCATACGAGTTTCAATCCGGATTTTTCCGTCAGT
>JALNWR010000050.1 GCA_023230795.1 Candidatus Cloacimonadota bacterium | reverse complement strand
TATGCCGACATTGTAAATTCTTTGTGCTGGTTGTGTCCCTGATCCATTAACAAATATAGCATCCTTTTTACAATCTGCTTCCGACATGGTTGTACCAGTTGAATCCGCTCTGATCAAGAACCTCAATTCTGTTAAGTTTGATCCGGCACCTTTGAGGCTGATATTAGAGTGCATAACAATTTGATCACTGAAGTTATAGACGCCGGCGGGGATGTGAATTCTTACATGGTCAGTTTCATTAAGCTTTCTACTATTCAAAAAATCGATCAAATCATTGAAAACATCGCTGTCATCTATATCGTCGTTGGGGATAGCGCTAACAAAAGATGTCGTGTCATATTCTGATGTGATGGGGTTAAAACTAACAATAGGTTCAATGCTTATAATATCAATCTCGCGAATAGAGCTTATCTCAGCGTTTGACCCAGCTGCTGCCCAAGCAGAGAACGGTGCACCATCTAACTCGGTATCCGAAAACAGATTATCAAGCGAGGCATTATCATCTGCTAACAATGTGCCTACGGTAACGACCATAAGTAAAACCAAAATTATCAATCTCATATTGTATTTTTCATTGTATCCTCCTAATTTGTAGAGATATCGACGAAAAAATACACTTTAGAGCCATCCCAGGTGGGGGCGAGCATGATGATACTATACACTCCCACATTACCGCTGGGGCCAAAGACCGTCCGAAAAGAGGGGCAAAACTCAATAGTGAGGGTATCCACAAATAAAGATGCCAAATAAAGATATCAAATAAAGATATCAAAAAACAACATAAAAGCAACAAAAAGCAAAGAAGGTGACGAATCGCCACCTTCTTCTGGAGAAAACGGAGTGTCTTGGAATGTCCGTTTTTTCTTAAGTTATATTATTTGCTTTCGTCTTTTGAAAGCTGATCGTTCAACCACTGAAGTTGCTTTTCAAGCTCATCTTTTTGAGCGATCATGTCTTCTTTGCTGTAAGCGTACACGGGTTCACGATAGTCATAATCTACGGGCGCATCGTAATTGTGTCCACGATTGCGATAGCCGTAACCGCCACCAAATCCACGTCCACGTCCACGTCCGCGGCCAAATCCGCGTCTTACTGGAGTATCGAATCTTCCACAGGGGCCGAGGCCTCTTCCCGGGCGTCCATCGCCAAAGGGTCCTGTTCCATCAAAACCAGGCATTTCTACCTCCTTTTGTTTGTATTTTTGTTGTTTATTAATCTTCTGATAGAGTCAGTCAATAGTCTGATTCCACTATTGGCATAACCACGGTTGTCTATAGTATTTACTCCCCTATCCAGATTCATTGATCTGCGGGAGAATCGGCAATTTCCCCTCCCTCTTCCGGGACGTCCATCACCAAAAGGTCCTGTTCCATCAAAACCAGGCATATTTACCTCCTTTAATCTTGTTGGATCATATCTTGATCTGCGATCTTGCTTGCTTCTCAGAAACAGATGATCATCGGATCGTAGATATTTATCTTCACTCTATGTTAGTTTTATGCTGTTTAAGTCTGAGCATATCACCTGTCACGCAGGCTCATTCTTATGAACATATGTTCACTATAATTGAGCCCGCTTTTCTGTCAACTCTTTTTTTCGTGAATAAGCATTTGTCTATATAATTCGCTATGTTTGCTTTGAATTGCAGTTCATTTCTTCCGGTTTTACCAAGATGTTGGAGCCGCGGGTATCGCTGATTTTGCCAAGGGACATGCGGATTGGTAAGTCATCTGCTGCCCTCATCTTGGCATCATGTTTTTTGTTTGCCCAAAATGATTTCTCTGCCGATAAGCGGTAAAATTGGTCTGCCAGGCTGGCAATTCAGAACTTACGAATGGTTTTGGGCCCCAGTCCCAGGTAGAATATCGGGCTCCATTTGGTTCCCGAATCTCCGGTGCTATACTCGGCCCCGGCTTGCACAGCGATATTCCAACGCTTTGAGAAGAAAAAATCAATATGTGCCATCGCGGCATGGCGCTTAAATTCGTTCTGGGGCTGATCCAGATAGGCTGTGTAGCTCCAGGCACCTGGTCCTGGTCCGTTGATATCGCTCATTAGCCAATCCCTGGCGGAGCGGGCACTCAAGCTGAAGATGAGATCGGTTTTAGTAGAGAGAGGGACAAACTTACTAATGGTTACAGGCAGCTCTACCGATATGCGTTTGTAACGAATTCTATGCGATTGCGCCAGGGCTTCAATGCCTCTACCGATCCCGACTGCTGGAAACACGGCAATATAGGTGTCTGAGCCCAGCTCAATTGATTTCTGAAGATTCACTTTCGCATAAAAGTTCATGGTCATATCCGAATACAATTGTTCATAACCTCTTCCCTTGAAACCCGGACCAAAGAATGCTCCGCCCTGAAAGCCGATGGCAAAACCATTACCCAAGCCTAAGTCCTGAATTATGGGGGTCTGAGTTGCATATTCGACTATAGGCCTGTTTTGTAACTCCGCGTTCAAGGAATCGGGCTCATATCTGCCCATGTGATATATGTTGTTTGAAGATGCCAGTCCATAGATGGTGCGATATTCTCCAGCTTCCAATGGCATGGCATTTCTGGGATGGCTGTTATCCACAAAGGCACAAGCACCCAAGGATACTAAACAAAGCAATAGTATGATAGATCTCATCTTATTCCTCACATCAAGAATTCGTAATCATCAAATACGCAATTATTGCGCCATTATTTTCATTTCTTTTCTATCAGTCAGGTTTTTCTTCACTATGACTACTATTTTGCGAAGTCTTAAATCCCTGCGAGCAGGTCTTCAGGGCATTATGTGTTTGCTCAAACCTGAGTCAATTTCACAAATACTTTTTCTCCGGATATGATCTGATTTAGATATATCCCAAGTTTTACGAAATAAGTATTGACTGCTAAACATGTTTTGAAAATGGTGTATTCTGGAGTTAATTATAGAATATGAAAAGAATTATCATCGCTATCGATGGCCCGGCAGCTTCTGGAAAGAGCACGACCGCCAAACTTTTGGCGCGTAAGCTAAGATATTTGTATCTGGATACAGGTGCGATGTATCGAGCTTGTGCCCTTGCAGCAAAGCGTCAAAATATCGATATTGATGATAGTGAAGCTCTGAAGGGACTGATGGATAGCATCCAGATCAAAATCCAATACTCAGAGCTTGGTAATATCACTTTACTTGATTCCGAGGATGTATCCCTGGCTATCCGTGAACCGGAAATTTCCCTTTTGGCTTCAGCCATATCAGCTAAAGCCGTAGTTCGTACCAAAATGGTGGAATTGCAGCGTGAGATGGGCAAAGCGGGTGGTGTGATTTTGGATGGCAGAGATATCGGAACTGTGGTTTTCCCAGAGGCCGAGCTCAAGATTTTCTTGGTAGCCCCTGTGCAGATCAGAGCTCAAAGACGCTTTTTGGAGCTTCAGGACAAAGGCTTGAATCCGATTTTCGAAGAAGTATTAAGCGAGCTAAAAGAGCGGGACCTGGCAGATTCATCCAGAGCTTTGGCTCCGCTGATCCCGGCCCGCGACGCCATTGAAATAGATACCGGCCAGCTGAGCATCGAAGGGCAGGTAGCAAAGCTTTATCAGTATTATCAGAAGAGGATGGCCGGCTTATGATCTTGCGTTTGGCAGCTTCCTCAGGTTTTTGCTTTGGAGTACGTAGGGCTATTCAGATGGCTCTGGACGCCTCGAAGGGCAGGGATGTAATTTATAGCATCGGAGAGTTGATCCACAATCCTCAATTTGTCAAAGAATTGGAAGAGCAGGGCATCAAGGTGGCAAAAGAAGCCCAGGATATATACGATAGTGTAGTGATAATACGCTCTCACGGGATTACGTTTCAGGATTTACAGATTTTGCAGGCTAATGGCAACATCATTATTGATGCCACTTGCCCTTATGTGAGTCGTACTCATGAACTGATCCAAATTGCGATACAGGATGGCTATGAAGTTTTAATTCTGGGAGATGCCAAGCATCCGGAAGTGATAGGCATGATGAGTTATGGAAATCATCATACCAGGATCATCGCTCCTGGTGAAGTACCCTCTGGGATCAAGGGTAAAAGAATATGCCTGATCTCACAGACTACCCAGAAGATAGAAAATCTCAAAAAATTGGCTTGTGATATTTTAACTCAGGTTTTGGAACTAAAAGTGTATAACAGTATATGTCTGGCTACCACTCAGAGACAAAATGCCAGCGCAGCTTTGGCCAAAGATAGCGATCTTATGATCGTAATCGGAGGACGCAAGAGCTCAAATACCAAAATGCTGGCCAGCCTTTGCAGCCAATACTGTACTACCCTGCATATTGAGACTGAGGAAGAATTGACCGCAGACTCGTTGCTCGGCAAAGAGCGCATAGGCCTTTCAGCTGGAGCCAGCACACCCGAAGACAGGATTTTGAAAGTATATAATAAAATATTAAAAATAAATGGGGAAGAGGGCTTGGCAACGAGCGTTCATAATATCCCCTTGTTTAAGGAGGAATCATGTTAAATCATGATCAAAACCCAATCGATTCTGAGAATAAAATCGAAGAAGTCGATACAGCGTCGCAATCAACGGAAGTAGAAACAGTGCTCGAAAAGAAAGAAGAGCCGAAATTGGAAGAACAATCATCCGAAATTGAAATGGAAGAAAAACCTGAAGAATCTGTAACAGAGATTCAGGAAGAAACAGAAAAACCTCAAGAAGAATCTCTGACTGAAGCTGGGCCTGAAGATCAAAGCTCGGAACTAACAGAAATGGAAGTGGAAAAACCCGCCGTAGAAGCTCAAGAAGAGCCCAAAGCCGAAGCAGAAGAAGTTCAGGCTGAAGAGCCGGAACTAAAAACAGAAGCAGTAGAAGCAGAAGACAAAGCTGAGAAATCAGCAGAAGAATTGCCAGCAGCAGAAGAACCTCAAGCTGAGCTTAGTCCTGAAGAACCTCAAGCTGAGCTTAGTCCTGAAGAACCTCAAGCTGAGCTTAGTCCTGAAGAACCTCAAGCTGAAATTGCTCCTGAAAAGCCTCAAATCGAGCTTAGTCCTGAAGAGCTGGAGCATAAACACATGCTCAATATGTATGAAGAATCTTTCTCAAACTTCAAAGTGGGAGAGATCATCGAAGGCACCATCGTGGATATTTCAGACAAAGAAGTCCGCGTGGATATTGGGTTCAAAAGCGAAGGCGTGATTCAGATATCTGAATTTGCTTACAGCGGTCCTCCTGAAAAGAACAGCATCATCAGAGTCTTTATAAATAAAATAGAAAGTGGTGATGGTCGCCTGCAGCTTTCCAAGAAGAAAGCCGATTATCATGATAACATTGAACGCATCAAAAAAGCCTTCGAAGATGGCAGCGTATTACCCGGTGTAATCCGCCGCAGAGTCAAAGGTGGCATGATCGTGGAAGTATATGGCATCGAAGCTTTTCTTCCCGGTAGCCAGATGTCCATGAAGCCCATCCCGAATCTGGATCAATTCATCGGTAAAGACATGCAATTTAAGGTCTTGAATCTGGATGAAGAACACAACAATATCATTGTTTCCCGCCGTGCTGTAATGGAAGCAGAAGCTGCCATCAAACGTGAGGCCTTGCTGGAAAGGATAGAAATCGATACAGAGCTCGAAGGTGAAGTGAAAAACATCACCCAATACGGTGCTTTTATCGATCTCGGAGGCATCGATGGCTTGCTCCACCTCACCGATATGTCTTGGGGAAAGCTGAACCATCCTTCAGAAATGCTCTCCATAGGCGACAAAGTAAAAGTTAAAGTGATCAATTTTGATCGTGAAAGCAATAAAATATCCTTGGGACTGAAACAGCTGGTTCCCCATCCCTGGGAAAATATCGAAATCAAATATCCCGAAGGCACCCGCATTACTGGTAAAGTGGTGAGTGTGAAGTCCTTCGGAGCCTTTGTGGAACTTGAGCCCGGCGTGGAAGGTCTGGTGCACATCAGTGAAATGAGCTGGACCAAAAAAATAGCTGATGCTCGTAAGTTTCTGAAAACAGGTGACACCATCAATGCCATCGTGCTGGAGCTTGACAAGGAAAACAAACGCATCTCCCTGGGTATGAAACAGATGGATCCCAATCCCTGGCTCACTATAGAAGATCGCTATCCCATCGGAACAGTGCTAAACCGTAAGGTCAAGAGTCTTACCACTTTTGGCGCCTTCGTGGAAATTGAAGAAGGAATCGACGGTTTGGTGCATATCTCAGATATTAGCTGGACCAAGCGCATCTATCACCCGCGTGAAGTATTCCGCAAGGGTCAGGAAGTTGAGACCATTATCCTCTCCATAGATAAGGCTACACACCGTATCGCTTTGGGCGTGAAACAGCTTACTCCGGATCCCTGGGAAACTCTGAATCAAGAGCTTCCTGTAAACTCCGAAGTAATCGGTAAGATTTCCAAATTGATTCCCAAGGGAGTTTTGGTGGATGTTCCTCTCAAAGATGACTTTGTAGAAGGATTTATCCCGATTTCGCACTTGGCCATGTCCAAATTGGAGCACAGTGAAGATGCTTTCCATTCAGGTGAAGAATTGCCTCTGAAAGTAATAGAACTCGATATGGAAAACCGCAGGCTTATCCTTTCCGTAAAAGCCTTCTTCTTCTCTCGCGATCCAAAATTGCAGGAAGAATATGTGGCGATACACGAGCAGTATATGCGCGAGCGGATTGCCAGATTGCAAAAGAAAAGAGCTGAAAAACAGCAAAGAGAAAAGCAAGCAGCAGAAGCAGCAGCAAAGAAAGCGGCCGAAAAAGCAGCAGCTAAGGCTGAAGCCGAGAAAGCTGCCCAGGAAGCCGCCGCCAAAGCAGAAGCTGAGAAAGCTGAAGCTGAAAGCACAGAGGCCGCTACAGAATCTCCTGCCGATGAGATCGTAACCGAAGCTGTGGAAACTGTGGAAGCAGCCCCTGCTGCTGAAGTTACCGTTGAAAGCCCCCAGGAAGAAGAAAAAGCTCCTGAAGCTACCGTCGAAAGCTCGCAAGAAGAGCCTCAATCTGAAGCTCCTGAGCTCGAAGAATCTCAGCCAGAACCTGAAGAAAAACAAGAAGAAGTCACTACCGAAATTGCGGAAAAGCCCGAAGCGCTTCCTGTGGAGATTGAGGAAAAACCGGAGGAACTCCCTATAGAGAAGGAAGAAGAGCCCCAGTCAGAGACTCCTGAGATAGAAGCACCTCAGTCAGAGCCTGAAGGAAAAGTGGAAGAAGCTTCTGCCGAGATCGAAGAAAAGAAAGAAGAACTTCCTATAGAGCTGACAAATACCGAAGATGAGCCTCTTGTAAAGATCGAAGAAAAGCCAGAAGAGCTCCCGATAGTGGACGAAGAAGAGCCCAAAACTCAAGAATAATGACACAAACAAATAATGAACAGGCGCCCCTTAGGGGGCGTCTTTTCCTATATTCATTTCACTTCTGGATTCCTGTTTTAATATTAAGCGTCACCGCAATCATTTTTAACCGCTTTGACCTGGATCTATGGGTGCAAAGCTATTATTACGAAGATGGTTGGCGCCTGGGTCAGCTGAGGTGGGTAAAATTGCTGTATCACTATGGCAATATCCCTGCCATCATCACTGCTGTGGGCGCTTTACTGCTTTATATTCGCAGTTTTAACGAGCGCAGCAGACAGCTCATTTTTCGCAAGATGACCTTGTATCTCACCCTGGCCATGATCATGGGCCCGGGAATCATCGTAAATACCATTCTGAAGGACAATTGGGGCAGGCCGCGTCCCCGTGAACTGGAGCTGTATGGCGGACGCTATAGCTATGAAGCACCGCTCACAATCGATCCCAGCTCCACCGGGAAATCCTTTCCTTGCGGGCATGCTACCATGGGCTTTTACTTCTATGCGCTGGCTTTGCTTTTCGCCCACAGGAAAAGACGGCAGTATGTTTTGATAACAATATTCGCTACTCTTTATGGACTTTTGATAGGCTGGGTAAGAGTGATGCAGGGGGGACACTTTGTTAGCGATGTCATCTTTTCCGGGGGCATTGTCTATCTAAGCTCCTGGGCACTGTGGCGGGTGATGAAGCTGGATGTCAAACCCTTCTATCAAAGCAAAAGCAAACGCAGCAAGCTCAAAAGCTGGCAATGGCTGATCATCATATTCGGGCTTATCGCACTGATCCTTGGCGTGAGTCTGGCTACTCCTTATACCACCAGGCAGGCGCTGGGGCCTTTGGAAGATGGGCTGTATGAATTGCATATAGATATTCAAAAAGCCAATGTGATCGTATCCTTTGCCGATTCTCTACAGGTATCAAACGATGTATATGCCTTTGGTTTTCCCGGCTCACGTGCCCGCTTGAAAAGGAAACAAAGCCCTGAGGTCTTGAGTTTTAAGCAAGAGCTGAAAGGATTTTTTACCGAGCTTCAGGTGGATATTGATGTGCTTATCGATACTCTGAATGCTGCAAACATGATCTTAAGTCTCGAAGAAGGTGAGATTACCTTGGATGCCAGCGAGTCTCAACGCCGCTATCTGCATTTCTCTGAGGACACTAAGCAGCTTACATGGAATCCTGCTAAGTTAAGTATGCCTAAGGCTCAAGCCCTGCAGAAAAGCTTGAACATCGGTAAATGAATAAAAATTGCTGGACAATTTTGGCCTCTCTTTCAAATTGTGCCAAAATAGATCAAGGGAGATAAAACGATTATGAAAAAAGGACTTATAGTCTTGCTCATTATTCTGTTGGTAATCATCGTAATGGCAGGATGGTTCGTCGGCAGATATAACAAAATACAAAAAGAGAAAGTCTCGGTGGAAACCGCTTGGGCACAAGTAGAAAATGTATATCAATCCCGCTATGATTTGGTGCCTAATCTGGTGTCAACCGTTAAAGGCGCTGCGGATTTTGAGCGGGAAACCTTAACTCAGGTTACTCAGGCTCGCTCTCAGATGGGCGGTCAGGTAAATCTGCCCCCAGAAGCTCTTTCCGATCCCGCTGCTTTTCAGCAGTTCCAAGCCAATCAAGCCGGACTCTCAAATGCACTCAGCCGCTTGATGGTTGTGGTAGAAAGATACCCTGATATCAAGGCAAATCAGAACTTCTTACAATTGCAGGCCCAGCTTGAAGGCATCGAAAACCGGATTCGTACCGAAAGAATGCGTTACAACGACGCTGCCAAGCTATACAACCAGTTGATAGTGGTCTTTCCAAACAACATGATAGCTGGCATGATAGGTGCAAAATCCTTCCAGTTCTTCGCTGCGGATGCTCAGGCTCAAAGCGCGCCTAAGGTAGAATTTTAACAAGAACTTTAGCGTAAACCCTTAAATGATAAGAGTCGTCAGCTTTGGCGACTCTTTTTTATGTGCCTGATATTTGGGATACAGCCTCAGCCAAAGGCAGTACTTCCAGACCCAGATCATGGGTGAAACGCAAAATCTCACGAAAGGTGGGGGAGGGGCAGGAATCAGCATAAGAATCATCGTCGATATCAAACCGGTGAAAACCTATAATAATAAGAGCTTCGTCATTTGCGATACCGCGCAGGATGCGGTGCTTGACTACTTCTGCAGACCAGCCGCTTTGATAGGCTAAATAGCCCAAAGCCTTGCGATTTAGCGGATGGTGCATGGCAAAGTCTGAGCTGCCCCGGACGTTCTGATATAGCTGGGTAAGCATAGAGTAAAGCTGGATGGGGCACTGCCCGCGAGGCAGGGCAAAAGAGCGGGGATTGAGCCCATGATCACTTAGATTCTGTTTATCCTGCTTGATATTGGCGATAGCTATCTCCAGATCAAGCTGATTTAGGACTTCATGATTCAGAGTGTGACCTCCGGTCTCCCAGCCGTATTCCAGCTCCAGCTCTGTGATCTGTGCCCAGCTCATCAGACTTGGATGTCCCAGGGCATTGGTATTTACAAAGTTGGTTCCCCGATAGCCAAATTCGCGCATGATGGGAAAGGCACTATCATAGATGGAAGGGTGTTGGTCATCAAAAGTAAAAACGATGACCGGAGCTTTGCTCTGGGTGGCGCTGAAAAACTTACAGCCCGGTAAAAGAAGCGTAATCCACAGCAAAATCAAGCTCAAGACCAACTGTGTGACGCGGGGCCTGAGCATCGAAATGTGAGTATTCATAAAAGAGACCTATAGATTTAATGGGGTCTAGATAGTATCGGCCCAGAAGACGGTGTTGCCAGAGCCTTTCCCCTTGAACTATAGTGAGTTCGCTGAGGGGGATAAGTGCAAAATCCTGCCAGTTTTGCCGGTATCTTATTTGATAGAATTGCAACTTCTTGGGTGCGTATTCCTTACTTTGATACCTGGCTGCTGCGCTAATGCTGCTGCTTTGGCCGGCCTGATATGAGACTTCGGATTCCAGATACAGCTCCTGATGAGCCTGGGTGCTATCATATTCTGGCAGCACAGAAACGGCAATGGTATTATAAAGCCATAGCTTTCCCGGCACGGGGAAATAATCCGCATTGATCGCACTAATCAAGACCGGAGTGCGCCAGTGATTGTCCATGGCGCGAAACTCCTGAAAGAATTCCACCCTGTAATCCTCCGGCTGAAAAGTGGCTAAGGACATCATCGCGCTGGCCTGATTGTGCACATTGCCACCGAGCTTAAGGCTCCCCTGCCAGCGGTTTTTACTATACTGCAGCTCCAAAGAGTTCAAGCGCATATTTTGGTAATGGTACTGCTCGAAACCGCGACTGAGGATGGGATGGCTATCCATGCCAAATCCCCTGCCATAGCCATGCTCTCTGCTGTTTGCGGAAAATTGCCAATCATCCCTGACATAGCCTATGTGTATGCTCTTCAGGCGCAGATGACTTTCATTGAAGAACTGCTGGGTATCCACAGCCATCGCAAATACTGTATTTTTGTACCGAAAGCTGTCGATACCAAATTCTGCCCGATAGAGTTCATCCCAGCTCAGCTCTTTACCAGTCTGAGCCTCGTCGTAATAAGAGCTATGCAGAGACTGCCATTTTGCATATACGGGCAGATCTATAGCATACACTGGTATAGAGAGACAAAAGACCCAGAATAGCAGCCAATTGCGCATCATTTTGGTTCTGGAGAGTGAAGAGTGCCATGCCGAATGATGTCTCGCACGCTCTCAGCTATTTTTGCTATATCCATAGTATCCGGGTGCGAAAGCCACTGAGCCAGGGTCAGATCCATCACTCCCACTATGAGCAGGGCAAAGGCTTTTGTGTCCAAAGGGCGGATGCGTTTATCCCGTATGGCCATTTCAGCGATATTTTCCACCCAATCCAGATATCTCTTCAAGGGACTGTAATCTGGCCTTGTAGCATAAAAGTCTTCGTTGTGACGGGCTTCCACAGTGAGAAAACGTGCAACGTAAGGCTTCTGCTTTACCAGCCGGACATGCTGAACAAAGAATTCATATAGCCTATCCATGGTATCTTCTATACCTTTGGTGGCATCGATAATGGCCTCAATCTCGGGATTGATGATCTTTTGTATGCACTCGCCCAAGAGTTCTTCCTTGCTCTGAAAATATATGTAGATGGTCCCCTGTGCTATATTGGCAGCTTTGGCAATATCTGCGATGGTGGTTTGTTGCGACCCTCTCTGGGCAAAGACTTGAATAGCCTTTTCCAAGAGCTTGTCTCTGGTGTTCTTGCGGCTGATCGGACGTTTCTTGATCACTTTATCCTCCAAAATCTAAACCTGAATTCTGTACATATAATATATTCTATCCATTTTGTCAATCACTTTTACGGGCTACGATGATGATGCCGGTGCCCGAGGAATTTGTCACCCTCATATCCAGGCGCATCAAAAGCTCAGAGGCGGGGAAGAGCAAGAGATACCACAGGGCTATTACCGGAGCCCAGAGCTTGCTTTTTCCCCAAAGTATCAGCGGATATTTTATCATCAGCCTCCAGCTTAGAGACCCCCACAGGCCATAGCTGTATATTGAAGAGAGTATCTCAAATCCGCTTTCCCGCAATTTGGTTTCCAGAGCCTCTTTGTCATATCCGGGACGAACATGCTCTGCGGTAAATTTTGCGGCGGGGTCTTGATCGCTGGGCGTAGAGATGATAAAGATGCCCTGGGGAGACAGACAGGAGTGGATGTTCTTCAGCACTGCTACGTCATCCTCGATATGCTCCAGGATATCAATGGCTATGGCCATGTCATACTGATGCTTCGAGCGAAAGACCTGCAAATCCGCAGTCATATAGCTGAACCGGGGTCCGCTGGTAAAGCTGTACTGACGCATGTAATCAGTCTTGAGGTCTGTAGCCAGTACTCTGGAGCTGGGATAGCTGCGCAGCACAAAGTCACTGTACTGGCAAAAGCCCGCTCCGGCATCGTAAAACCTCATACCATCATGAAAATAGCGCTTTATCTCTTTGATTACATAGCGCTGGCGCAAGAGCAGTAAATCCAGAGCCCGGTATAATATTCGCCGCAAAGCTGGGAAGAGCTTGATGCTCTCGGCAAGGCGGTCTTTGATAGGATCATATTGCATTGTCTTCTCCACTAAAGAAATCTATTGACGATTTTGACGAGTCTGCAATTTAGTCAATGAATAAAATTGAGTTATGATAGTAAAAGAAATAAATGACATCAGGCGTATCAACCTGCATCTGCACACACGCGCTTCCGATGGCTCGCTTACTCCCATGCAAGTGATAAAGCAAGCCAAGGATATCGGTCTGGATTTGATCTCCATTACCGATCACGACACTATGGATGCCTACAAGCAGATTCCGGAAGATAATGCCCCCCTTCGCATACTCCCTGGCATAGAGATCAGCTCTATGCACCAGGGCAACGACGTCCACATCCTGGCTTATGGATGTGATTTTGAAAACAAAGCTCTGATAGAGCTCAGCGAGAATTATCACATTGGCAGAAGAGACAGAGCCATCAAGATGATAGAACTGCTGGGTGAATTGGGCATGGATATCCAGCTCGAAGAAGTGGTAGCCATGGCCGGCAGCGGAGAGCTGATAGTTCGCCCCCATATCGCACAAGTTCTGGTGCAGCGAGGATATGTAAGATCAAAAAACGAAGCTTTTGAAAAGTATATCGGAAATTTCAAACCGGCTTTTGCTCCCAAACCGGATGTTCCGGTGCCGGATGTAATCTCCGTGATCCACGGTGCCGGAGGCTTTGCTGTGATAGCCCATCCGGGCAAGCTGAGTGATCCCGATTATATCGAGGAATTTATCACTTTTGGCATCGATGGCCTGGAGGTCTGGCATCCGGATCACTATCAATATCAGGTGGATGAATTTATCACTATTGCACAGAATAACGGTTTGTATATGACTGCTGGCAGCGACTTCCATGGCGAAAATAAAGATTCGCTTCTCTATGACACAGTGCCTGCCTGCGAGATCATCCTGGAAAGCGTGCGTAAGCTGTATCGGGAATACAAATGTCGAGATCGCTAAAGATCCATTACATTCAGGATCGACTCCCTGTAGTATATCGCTATCGTCAGGTTTTTAGGTGGTTTATGATACTGCTATCCTTTATGATGATAGTTTACAGCCTTTATTTCCTGTTGAATTTTGTGCATACCGAAACCCCTGTCTTTTTCAAGATCATGCCCCTGGGCATCTGTTTTATTGGTCTGGATTCGGTCTTGCGCAAAGTCACCAGCCTGAATAGCATCAGCTTTATGCCCCAGCATCTGAAACTGGGCTATATTGCCAAACGAAGTATCGTTATCCCTTATGAAGATATTCAGAGCTTGGACCTTCAAAAGAAGATAACCTTCTATATGATAATATCATACCGGGATAAAAAGGGAGAGCTGCAGCAGTTGAAAACTCCGGCTTCCTTCCCTCATATCCTGGAAATAATGTTTAACCTGGCGGAAATGGCCGAGCAGGCCGTGATCCCCGAAAAAATGCAGGGAATATTAGAATACCTGAAAGCGAATGCAGATAATGAACTTTGACACCATTATAAATCGTAAAGGCAGCGGCTGTTTCAAATATGACGCCCTATTGCAGAGATATGGGAAAGACGAACTCATTCCTCTTTGGGTAGCCGATATGGATTTTGCCGTGGCCGAGCCCATACAGGCAGCCCTGGCCCAGAGGCTGAAGCATCCCATCTTTGGTTACAACTTCGCAGGTGAAGAATTTGACGATGCTGTAAGGCATTGGCAAAAAACCCGATATAACTGGGATACCAGCGCCTCAAAAGTAATCATGGTACCCAGTCTGATGACAGCTCTGGC
>JALNWR010000049.1 GCA_023230795.1 Candidatus Cloacimonadota bacterium | reverse complement strand
TAAATCTCCTGTTCATGAAACAGATATTTCTTATCAAAATCGATCCTGTATCTGGTCAATAATGTTTGATATTCATCCGCAAATGACTGTCCTCTATGATGCTCTTTTTGATTTTTGATATAATTCCTTACCTCTCCCAATCCGCTTTGAGACACAGAAAATGCTCCAAACCCTTTTTGCCAGCTAAATTTACCTATTAGCCAAGCCTTCTTGTTTATAAACTTGGATGTGTTTGCTTTGACCTTTTGGGCAAATTCAGAAACTGAAAGGGTGGGATGTAAGCCTACCAGAATACGAATATGATCCTGCATACCACCTATGCATCACAAAAAGCAATTCAGCTCTTTGATGATACCTGCGCTGTAATCATACAGCTCTTTTTGTCTTTCTTCCGCCAGCAATCGTGATCTGACTTCTGTGGCAAACACATAATGAATGTATATTTGGGTGTATGTATTTGGCATCTTTCTCTCCTTGGTTTTTATCTATGGAACTCATAGTGGCTTCTTGCTTTCTCTGTCAATCGAAAATATCCTGGCATTCCCCCATTTTGTCAGAACCTGCTTTTTCCTTTATCTTACCTTCCATACAGGAAGTTGCAATAGCCTTTCCGTATAGCTTGTGCTCCAAATCATCCTGCGGCTGCAAACCTATAATCTAGATGGGGCAGCCGAACTCCGATTCGGCTGTGATGCTACTTCAAGGCAAGTATATATCCCCGGCAGAGGCCTAAAGCATTGAACGCTTTGCCGCAGCCGCCGCTGTTTTTTTTCGAATAATCCAAAGTCTTGCTTGACAAAAAAGCAATGGCTAATAATATGGCAGAACGTAAATAAAAACAAAAGGTGGTGATTTGATTGCCAACAGTCGTAGCCAAAGAAAACGAATCCTTCGATTATCTTTTGAAGCGCTTTAAGAAGAAATGCGAAAAAGCCGCAATTCTTTCAGAAATAAAGAAAAATCAGGCCTACGAAAAGCCCAGCGTTAGAAAAAAACGCGAAGCTAACGCTGCCCGTCGTAAGATGCTGAAGCTTCAGCGTCGTATGAAACGATACATGAGATAAAGCCTTTACCGGCTTAAACACACTAAAATTCAGGCATGCAGGGATCACAAAATCCCTGTTTGCTTTTTTTATAGCTAAGGGAGAAAATAATGGGCGTAATAGACTGGACGATAATAGCTTTTCTTTTGGTCCTGACTTACTTTGGTCTCAGACGCGGTCTGGCCGGCGCTATCGTACAACTTGCCGGCGTGATCCTCACCTTCATTTTGATCGGACACTATTATCCGCTATTGGCAAATCAGCTCGTGCTCAAATACGGGCTCAGCAAAACTTTATCCATCCTGATCGCAGTGGTTTTGATCCTCATCCTGGTGGTAGTGGTTACTAGATTTGTGATCTGGATCTTGGACCGCTTTATCAAAGTTCTCAATCTGGGCTGGCTGAATCGCCTCTTAGGTGCCATCCTGGGGCTCTTAAACGGGCTGATCCTGGTGATAATTTTTACCCTGATCATGGACTATATGCCCAGGGTTTCCCAAGCTCTGAAAAATCCGGATAAACATCGGGTATATGTGGGGATGGATACCTTAAAAGACGATGTAGTCACACATTTCAAACTGAATAACTACTTCAAGTACATCAAGTTGCCAGAGTATATGCAGAGCCAGGAAGAATCCGCCAAATGACCGATTTAGAATTTGGCAGCCTGCTCGCCCATCTGAGCAGGGCCTGTCACAGCACTCTGGGCAGGCTCCAGGCGCAGAAAGTCACCCCGCTAAACAAAGTGGAGGATATGCTGGCCTCCCAAAGGCTGATCGCCCAGTTTCAGCAAGCCCTCGAGCAGGGCATAGACTTCCAGTTTGAGGATCTTACCGAGCTTGATCCGCTGTTTGAAGAAGGCGGCTATGATATCTATGACTGGGAGGAATTTCGCGAGATCGCCATCAATGCTGATCTGGCCGTGCGTCTTGCCGAGCATACCGAAGCTTTCAAAGAGCTGCCCCTGGCGCAGAAGCTGCTAAAGAAGATCAGCAGCATTCCCCAGATTATGCAGGGCTTCGGCCGCATCTTTGATCCTGAAGGCGATGTGCTGGATAGCGCCTCTGCGGAGCTCTCACAGATTCGCCGTCGGCTGGGCGGTTTGCGCAGCAAAATCCAGCGCAGCATGCAGGATATGCTCTCCGAGCCACGTCTGGAAGGCTTCCTCCAGGATAAGTTCGTGACCCAGAGAGAGGGGCGCTTTGTCCTCCCTATCAAAGAATCCTCCGCTTCCTTCGTTCCCGGGATAGTCCAAAGCCGCTCTGCCAAAGGCGCTACCCTCTTTGTAGAGCCTGCCGAAATAGTTCCTTTAAACAATGAAATGCAGCTACTGAAGGAAGAGGAAAGGCGGGAGATTCACCGCATCCTGAGCGAATTTACCAATTTCATTCGTGGTCATAAACGGGAGATGCTTCGCAATCAAGAGCTGCTTGCCCGCCTGGATTTCCTGTATGCGGCAGCCCGGCTGTCAAATACCCTGAAGGCTCAGGTGCCCATCATGCAGCAAGAGCCCAGCCTGAACCTCAAAGCAGCCCGTCATCCGCTCTTGATCCTGCAAAAGATCGCTGCAGAGGGCAAAAATGGCTATCACAGCGTGATTCCCTTTGATCTGAAACTGGGGGTAGATTACAAGCTTTTGATCCTTAGCGGGCCAAACACCGGAGGCAAGACGGTGCTAATGAAAGCAGTGGGCTTGATCACTCTGATGGCGATGAGCGGCTTGCCCGTACCTGTGGATGAGAGCAGCACAATCGGCTGTTTCTCAGCTATCTATGCAGATATCGGAGACGATCAGTCCATAGAAAGTGCACTCTCCACCTTCTCTTCTCACCTGGATAAGATCGGCAAGATGATTTCCCGTGCCGATGCCAATAGCCTGATCTTGATCGACGAAATTGGCGCCGCTACAGATCCTCAGCAGGGTTCTGCGCTGGCTCAGGCGATTTTGGAACGCCTCGCCGAGCTGGGTGTAAAGGGAATTGTCACCACGCATTACATTGCTCTCAAGGTCTTTGCAGAGACACACCCGCATTGTGTAAACGCCAGTATGCAGTTTGATCTGGAATCTTTGATCCCCACCTATCACTTTTCTATCGGTATTCCCGGGGATAGTTTTGCCATCGAAGTGGCTGCCTCTTTGGGTATGGATGCCAAGCTGATCCAACGTGCTAAAAGCCTGGCGGGCAGCCAGAATCTGGAGTTTTCCACCCTGGTCAAAACCATGCAGGAACAAAAGAAGGAATTGGCCAGAAACAGCTATCAATATCAGCTGAAGACCCGCAACCTGGAAGCTAAGCTTAGTGAACTGGAATCCCGGGAAAGTGAATGGAAAAAAGAACTTAAGGAGCGCCGCCAACGCCATCTCAAAGAATTGCAAGCCGAGCTGATCAGCTTCCAAAAGCTGTACAGCAGAGAGATTCACGAGATCAAGAGCCTGGACAGGCAGCAACGTAAGCAGCTTTCGGAAAGAAAATTGCAAGATATAAGCAGGAAGACGGAAGAACTTTCCCGCGAGCTTCAAAAAACCAGCGTTGAAGGCAGGCAAAAGCTGGGAAAACCGAAGGCCGGAGATAAGGTCTGGCTGGCAAATTTTGAAACCGAGGCTGTCGTCATGGAAATCCAGGGTGCAAAAGCCACTGTGGATATGAATGGCATCAGCTTCAAAACCGAGCTGGACAATCTCTATCACCTTACTGAGGCGGAAGCGAAACCAAAGCCTGTAGTGCAGCTGAGCAAGGCCAATACCCATCAGCGGCTGCAGACCGAGCTCAAGCTCTTGGGGCTTACCTTCGATGAAGCTATGCCTATGATAGATGAGTTTTTGGACAACGCCCAGCTCAGCGGAATCGGCACCCTGCGCATAGTGCATGGCAAAGGCACTGGCGCACTTCGGGCCAAGGTGCGGGATTATCTTTCGAAAAGGAAGATAGTAAAGAGCATCGAAACTCCGCCACCTTTTGAAGGAGGCAGCGGGGTGACGGTGATAAAATTATGAGGAAGATTTGGATAACAGTTTGATCGATCAGATTCGCCAGGCGAATGACATAGTGGAAGTGGTGCAAAGCTACGTCCCGCTGAAACATGTGGGATCAAACTGGCGCGGAATCTGCCCCTTTCACGATGATACCAAGCCCTCCATGTATGTGAGTCAGCCCAAACAGATCTTCAAATGCTTTGCCTGTGGCAAGGGGGGAAATGTCTTCACCTTCGTGCAGGAATATGAAAAACTAAGCTTCATGGAAGCCGTGAAAAAGCTGGCCGGCAGAGCCGGAATCTCAGTCCCCGAATACAATCGCACCAAAGTGGTCTCCACCAAACGTCAAAAGCTGCTGGAAGTTTACAAAAGTGCCGGGCAGTTCTATAGCGAAAGCCTATTTAACCACGGAGAAAACGCCCTGGACTATCTCAAAAAGCGCCAGATCAGCTCCCAAACTGCCAAAGACCTGGAGTTGGGCTATGCGCTGTCCTCCCGCAAGGCACTCCTGAACCATCTGATGAAAGAGGGCTATAGCGTTAGCCTCTTGAAAGAAAGCGGGCTCTTTGGCGAGTACTCCGGAGCTTTGATCGATCTTTTCCGCGATCGTCTGATCTTTCCTATACATTCGAATACCGGCGAGGTGATAGCCTTTGGCGGACGCCTGATGGAGCATAAAGATAATACCGGCAAATACATCAATTCACCGGGAACAGAGCTTTATACCAAAGGCAAAGAACTGTATGGCCTGTTTAAAACCAAATACAATATCAGTAAGGCGGATTACTCCCTGGTTTCAGAAGGCTACTTTGATTTCTTAAGGCTTTATGAAAGCGGATTTACAAATTCCGTGGCGTCTCTGGGCACCGCTCTTACCGAAGATCAGGTCTATCTGCTGAACCGCTTTTCTTCAAATACGGTGATGCTATATGATGGCGATCCCGCTGGCATCAAAGCCGCTGTAAGAGGAGGCCTGGTCTGCCTGGCCAAGGGCATGCACGTGCGGCTCGCTATCCTGCCCGAGCATGAAGACCCCGATACCTTTATCTTAAATAGAGGTGCCAAAGCGCTGTCTGACCTGATCGATGCAGCGCCGGATCTGATCGCCTTCATCGCAGAAAGCGACAATCTCGGCATTCCCGCCAAAGAGCGGATAGAGCAGATTTTGGATGCGCTCAGGCTTTTATCCGACCCCATTCAGAAAGAACTTTTTTTGAAGGAGGTTTCAGCGAGCTTTGGCGTCTCTCAAAACGCCCTGCTCTCAAAGCTCAAGCTCAGCAGTAGCAGAGCTTTGTCGTCCTCATCACCCCAGGTTTCACAAGCGGCTTTGAGCGATGATCCTCAGGAGCGTTTCTTGCTTTGGGCGGCACTAAAAGATCGCCAGAGTTATAATCTTCTTGCCAATGAGCTCTCAGCGGATTATTTTAATAATAAGCTCTACCGCAGTCTTTATGTTTTTTTACAAAAGCGTTTGCAGAATCAGGAAGGTTTTGACCCGGCAGCGCTTTTGGACGATATTGATAATAATGAGATAAAAGAGTGTTTGGCAGAGCTTCTTTTTGAGGATTTGCAGCAGACCAGCATTTCCGGCCTGATCAAGGACCTCAAGCTTCGTAAATTGAAGCGGGACCTGGACCACCTGGACAAAGCTATAAACGGCGATCCCGAAAACCTGGATCTCCTCAAAGAGAAGGATAAACTGTCTCGTGAATATCGACGATTAACCAAGCGGGTCGTCAACAAGGTCCTCTATTAGAGAGCTTATTGCCAAGGAGCATTGATGATTACTTACAATGAATGTTTGAAAAAACTGGTGGATTTGGGGAAGGATACCGGATACATCACCTTCAAACAAATCAACGACATCCTACCCAATAGCCCTTTCTTTTTAGATAAGGTGGATGACATCATTTTCGATCTCTCCCAAGACGGGATAGAGATCATAGACGAAACAGAAAAGCGGATTACCAAAGGGGGAGCGGCCATTCGTAAGCCTACTGCCCCCAAGAAATTCAAAACCAAACGGTTTTACGACGATCCTGTGCGCATGTATTTGCGGGAGATGGGCAGAGTCCCCCTCCTGGACCGCGAGGGAGAGGTGCGCGTAGCCAAAAAGATCGAAACCTATCAAAAGATGATAAATCAAAATGTCTTCCAGGCCGGCTCCACCCTCAGAGAAATGTACAACTTCCTGCACCGCTATCGGGAACGCCGCGTAAGGCTAGATCAGATCTTCAAAGTAGATATCGGCACCTGGATAGATAAAAATCAGGATGTCAAACTCATCGATCGCTTCAAAGAAATCCTCAAAGAAAGCGATGAAACTCTGGAAAAAATCGGTAATATCTTAGACAATTGCGATTTTGACGATACCGGCACCGCCAGCCGTCAGGAAGAAATCGATGCCCTGCGCGAACACCTGGTAGCCTCTTTTATGAGCCTGTCTTACAACGATAAACTCATCAAACGCATGGTTTACCGCATCCGCAGCCTCGTGGAGAGGATAGAAGAAAGCTACAAGTCCATCAACGAGCTCACCCGCATCAAACGCTATACTATAGATGAAATCTGCACCTACGGCCGCCGCGCCAAGAAAAGCGATAAAGACTTTGAAGAAGTCCAGATCGAAACCAATATGGACCCCAATATCTTCGTGGAAACCCTGCGCAAGATCAAAAACGCCCGCCGTAAGATCCGCCGCGTAGAGCTCGAAACCAAGATGACCGGCAATGAACTGGTATTCCTGCTCAGGGAGATAGACCGCGCCGAACGCAACAAAGAAAAAGCCCAAAATGAAATGATCGAAGCCAACGTGCGCCTGGTGATCTCCATCGCCAAACGCTATAACAACCGCGGTCTCGAATTTCTGGACCTCATCCAGGAAGGCAATACCGGACTCATGCGCGCTGTGGAAAAATACGACTACCGTAAGGGCTACAAATTCAGCACCTACGCCACCTGGTGGATTCGCCAGGCCATCACCCGCGCCATCGCAGATCAGGCCCGTACCATCCGTATTCCGGTGCACATGATCGAATCCATCAACAAGATCAACCGCACCTCCAGACGCCTCATGCAAAAGCTGGGACGCGATGCCTATCCGGAAGAAATCTCCGAAGTGCTCGATATGCCCGTGGATAAGGTGAAAAATATCCTCTCCATCTCCAAAGAACCGGTCTCGCTGGACAAACCCATCGGCCATGATAATGAAGATAGCCTCCTGGGCGACTTTATCGAAGACCGCACCATCATCTCCCCGGAACGCCTGGCCGAACGCAGCCTGCTCAAAAAACAGGTAGATGAAGTGCTCAAAACCCTCACCACCCGTGAAGAGAGAGTGATCCGTCTCCGCTTTGGCATAGACGACGGCTATCACCGCACCCTGGAAGAAGTGGGCAATATCTTCCAGGTCACCCGCGAAAGAATCCGCCAGATCGAGGATAAAGCGCTCAGAAAACTGCGCCATCCCAGCCGTGCTGCTATCTTGCAGCAGTTCCTGGATAATTTTCATGTGAAATAAAGCGGAAATTATAACAACTTAGATTAAGATATAAAGAGCAAGCTGATCAGCTTGCTCTTTTTTTTTGTCCTGGCATTCTTCAAGAATTATGGTACTCACGCAGTAAAAAAAACCCTTCTGCAATAATGCCGACAGTACTTTTAGCTGAAAACCGTTTCATCTGAGTCCAATTAGTAAGCTATAGTTATACAATGGTATGACTTACACAAAACTTACACAAAGCGGTATTCTTGAAGGCAAACACCGATCAGTTCATAACTCGGCTCGAAAACCGGCTATATAAAAAATCACTTTTGACTTGACATTTTTTTATTCTTTTCTCAGTTTACCTCAAATTGCATGTTTTCCTAAGCTGATTTTGCTTAATTTTGAGCTCGAATCAATGTAAAAGGAGAATATATGCAAGCCTTTTCGAGCTGAAGTTACCGCGTTAATGGGGTGAATACCATCTGATAAGGGGCTTGTCGAAAATCAAATGATAAAAACTTAGGAGAACAGAATGAAGAAAAAGCTGCTTTTTGTAATCATGCTCTTTAGCTGTATGCTATTCGGGCAAACTATGCAGGGCAATTACACAGTTGGTGGTGATACTGCCGATTTTAACGATCTTGACGACGCCATTACGGCATTGCAGAGTTCGACCATTATAAACAACGTTTATCTATATCTGAATCCGGGTACATATACCGGACCCTACTTGATAGAAAACCTGAATATGCATGGCAATGAGCTCTACATCTCTTCAGGCTCATATGCCAGTGCTGAGGTGATCTTTACCAATCACGCTGCCACCAGCCAGGATAACTATATCCTCCTGATCAAAAACTCCAGCAATATCCGCATCGATGATTTTGATTTTTCTCCAAGCGGTCAGTTCAGCCGCAGCATTGTGGTAAGCGGGGACAGCAACCACCTGACTTTTTCTAATAACAGATTTTTCAATAGCGGTAGTGGCAGCTCAAACAATGAATCTATCTACTTTGTAAATGAGGGCGAGAACGATGCGGATGATGTGACAATAGAGTATAACCAGTTCTTTGGCGGGAGTTATCACGTTCAGATCAATTCCACCAGCTATATAAATAATTTTAGCAATTGGACGATCCAGGCAAACGTCCATAACGAGGGTTACCAGGGCATCAGTCTGAACCGTGGCAGCAATCTGGTGATCTATGCAAACACCATGACAAACGTCAATCAGGGCATCTCGATCGGCGGTTATAGCGGTAGCCTCCGCATCAATCGCAATCGACTGAATACCTGGGCTGTGGGGCTCGCAATCAGTGGAAGTGATTTTACCACCCCCACCACCCCCAATGTTTACAATAACATCATCCGCTGCAGCGGCTACAACTGGTATGGCGGCTATGGCTCGGCTAACGCCACCGGGCTGAGCATATCCAGCTGTGAGGACGTTTATGCGGCTCACAATTCCATCGAGCTTAGCTCTCCTTCCTCAGGCTCCATTGCAGCCATCATCTCTGGCACCAAGAATATCTTTCGCAAAAACCAGTTTGTAAACCTCGGCGGAGGTTATGCTCTAAACTTTATCAATACAGAACCCGAGACCTCAAATCGGAACTTGGTAGAATTCAATAATATTTATGCCCGTAGCACAAACCTGGGCAGAAGCAGAAATACCTACTATTGCGAGATGGACCAAATGATAGTCCTTTTTGGCAGCTATAATGCAGATTTTAACCCTTTCTACGAGGATGCATACCTGCGCACAAAGGCACCCCGTCTGGACAATCTGGGCCTGGCAACCGGCATAGATGTGGATTTCTTTGACAATCCCCGCGATCCCGTTACACCCGATATCGGTGCGCACGAATACACCGTGAATCATCTTGATCCGCTGACCACTCCCATGGAGGGTAGCTATGATATTGGCACGACTGGCAATTTTAGCACCGTAAACGAATTTGCCCAAGCTCTTTCTTTCCGAGGTGTAAACGGCCCTGTCACGGCTTACCTTATAGATGCCACATACAACGAGCAGCTTATCTTTGACCGCATTCCCGGGATAGGATGGGACCGCCTGCTTACCGTGCGCAGATTTGACAATCCGATGGCCACGATCACGTATTCAGACCAAGCAGATACTGATAACTATGTAGTACAGCTCTATCGCAGTAAATATATCAAGTTCCAAAACATCACCTTTGCTACCCAATCCACCGGATACAGCAATATCCTGGTCTTCGATGGATTTGCCAAAGAGCTGGAATTTGTAAATTGTGATTTTATCGCACCAAACGGCATCTCGCCGGATTACAATAGTTATAGTATCTTCTCTGATCAACATTCGGCTCTACAGAATATCAGAATCTTTGGCGGCAGCATAGAAGGCAATGGCACCGGCCTTTCAATGTATGCAAGCGGGCTAAAGCTGAGCTACAATGCCTTTTTGGGCTGCGGAGCAGGTGCACAGCTCAACCAGGCTGTATCGCCGCTGATAGAGGGAAATTCTTTTACAGATTGCAGTAGCTGGGGCCTCAGCATCAATGGCATTTCTGAGGGCATCATCATAAAAAACAGACTTACAGGCAGCAAAAACGGTTTTGTTATATCCAATGCCAGCGCAGCAGAGAATAGAACCCTGATCGCAAACAACCTCATCTATCTGCAAAGTACATCTTCAGGCAGCGGACTCATAGTGGGTGGCACCGGGCTAAACGTCTTGAACAACACCATCTATCTGAGCGGAAACCCAAATTCCTCTGCTTTGTATCTTGGCAGCCAGCCTGCCCAGACGGACATCGTGAACAATGTCTTTGTTTCCATGGATGGTCTTGCTGTGAATCTCAGTTCTTATAGCCCAGACTCCGGCTTTGTGCTGGATTACAATTGCTATTATACCCAATCCAACTATCTGTTGAAGCTGCAAAGCTCTTTTGCAGACCTGGCAGCTCTACAAAGCACTTATGCCGGCATCAACGCTCATAGCGTGCGCTACAATCCCCTCATAAATGATGTCATGCAGCCTGAAAGCCAGCATATCCGGGCTATCGGACAGCCCCGCAGTGAGTTTGATGACGACATCGCAGGTGTCCCCCGTGGCGAAGCTTGGGATCTGGGTGCCTGGCAGCAGCTAAGACCCACAGACCTGGCCCCCCTGGCCGGCATCTACACTGTGGGCGGTTCCGGTTTTGATTTTGAAAGCCTGGAAGAGGCCCTGCAAGCGGTGCAATACCATGGTATCGATGACCACACCACCCTCAATCTCCAGCCCGGAAGCTACCACGGTGGCTATATAATAGAAGATTTTCCCAGAGCCTCCCCCTCTATGCACCTCACTATCTCCGGTCTGGAAAGCTCACATAGCTTCACTATGCAGCCCGATAGTAATCTTGCCGCAGAGAACTTCTTCTTCGAGATCAGAGCCGCCGGTGGCGTGATCCTGTCCACGATGCATTTGCAGAGCAATTCTGCCAGTCTGCCCCTCCAATACATACGCTCAAAAGGCAGAATTACGGATACCAATATCCGCCATATCACCTTTGATCTACCCAATACATCCAGCATTGCCATAAATACAGACCACAGCATCGGGAATGATATCCTCATAGAGCAATGCACCTTCAATGACGGTGGATACGGCTTTTACCTGAATGGCGATTCCAGCGACAGCAATCGCTTTGCCTCGCCCAGAATCTATCTGAATACCTTCAATAACGTGCAATATCCCGTAAAGATCAACAAAGCCAATAATCTGGATCTGTCTTACAATACCATGACAGGATTTTACAAAGCTGCAGAACTTAGCAATATCGGCGGCACCAGCTCGATCTTTAAAAACCGGATGATCACTACTGCCAGCACTGCCTCCCAGGGATTGTTTTCCCTGAATTATGTAGAGGGCAGCCCCAACGAGCCCATCGGCTTTTATCAAAACATTATCTATCTGCAAAACTACTTCAGTTACCAAAATGGCCTCTATCTTGCCAGCTGTTCACACCTCGTTCTTGCCCATAATACTCTGGTAACCGAAAATAACTATTCCTTGGATTACGGCGCTCCTCTGGTGATATCCAATTCCAGCTCGATAGACCTTGTAAACAATGTAATATCATCACCCCGGCGCGGTGTAGCTCTGGATATCAACGGCTGCTCCGACCTGGCCTGGAATGCCAATAGCTATTACAGCACTGCCAAAGACCTGGGCAGAGTAAACGGAGTGTATTACGCACCTCTGCAATTGATTACAGAAATTATTGCCGATCCTCTGGCCAGCTATGCCAATTCTCTGATCGATGAAAACGGTTACAATACCTGTAGTTACCTTGAAGATAGGGGCGCGAGCACAACTATCGATACCGATATTGATAACCAGCCCTGGATAGGTCTGCCCGATCCCGGAGCCAATCTGATTGCCGATACCGGCACTATGATCACCAGCAACAAGCAGATCGGCCCCACGGGCGATTATCCCGATTTTGCTACGGCGATTGCCGATCTGATCAATCGAGGCGTGGATAACGACATCAGCATTTGGGTGCAAGACGGAACTTATCCCACCCATGTAGCTCTCTCCTACATCCCCGGCACGCTCGGAGGTCATTACGTATCATTTAAAGCAGTGCCCGGAGTTGTCCCCACCCTCACGCACAGCTCTAACGGAGCTTCCAGCAACTACATCATCAAGGCCAGCAATCTGGAAAACACCAGCTTGGAAGGGCTGAAATTCCATACCCTCAACCCAAACTATGGCACCGCCATCGAATTGGGACATTTCAATAGCAAACTCCATATTCACGATTGCCACTTTGTGTCCAGCAATCCTGTCTCCTTTACAAACAGTGTTACCGCTATCTATGGGCTTTCCGTTTCAAACCGCAATCTCAGAATAGAAAACAACAGCTTCCAGGATATGGCTTATGGCGTTTATCTCTATGATACCAGCGGTTTGGGCGGCTACGAGATCAAAAACAATACCATCTCAAATGCCTATATCGGCTTGTATTTGTACGAAGTGGAAGGCGTGGATATCTGGGGCAATGAGATTGCTTCTCGCAATCGAAGCCTGCATTTACAAAATGTGGATGCGGCCAGCATGAGATCAAACAAGATCTTTACCAGTGCTGGAGATTATGTGCTTTATAATTCTTCCTCCTCTGCCACTACCGGTACTCAGGAAATCTTTAACAATTATCTGCGCGGAAACGTAAGCCATATCGCCTATTTACGACAAATCTCAAATGCCAAAATCTATCATAATACCTTTATTAACGACAATACCTCCTCCACTTCCACAGCTTTTATGGAAGCGGCTTCACTAAACAATCTGGATTTCCGCAATAATATCTGCCAGGCTGAAGCTGGCATTGCGGCATATTTTGCCCTTGGAAGCGATCCGGCTCACTTGAGCAACAACCTCTATTGGAGTGGCGGCAGCTGCCCAGTAAAAGTAGGCCTTACCACCCTCAACGACCTGACCTCATACCAGAGCCTTACCGGAGATTTCTCCTCGCTCTACGCAGATGCACTCCTGAACCAGAATAGCTACCTGCTCACAGCTTCTTCTCCTGCTATAAATGCCGGCACCACCTTGATGGAAGTGCCCTTTGATATTGATGGCAACCTGCGTGAACTACCGGACATAGGCTGCTCTGAGTTCCTTGCCATAGCTTTGGACCCTCCGCAAAACCTGCGACTTGCCTGGCAGGAAGACCTGCTTACCCTCTTTTGGGATACCGTGCCAGGTGCTACCAGCTATCGAATATCAGTAAGCGAAAGCCCAGATTTTACTAACTTCAACCAGTATAATAGCCCAATAAACAGCTACAGCCTGAACCCTGTAAGCCCGAGACTCTTCTTCAGAGTGGTAGCAGTTCAGGATTGATTATAGCCAACCATCATTTCCCAAACCGATACTCAAGATAAGAGCTTTTCCCCGCCTTACTAATCAGGCGGGGAAAAGCTCCAGCTTTCAAGTAAACTCCCAAACTCCAGAACCTGAAAACCTGAAAACCTCAAAACCTTAAAACTCGAAAACCTCAAAACACAATCCCCAAATAAAAATCCAAAAAATCCGTTCGATCGTTTCTGTAAGTATCATAGATTCTCAAATCTCTCTATCCATATACTGATACCCCGGAATCCGCGGCAACAGCCCATCCTCAACCGCTGCTTTCACCGAGCGGCAGGGCAGATCTTGCTCCACTATCTGCTCTCTGGTGATGGTTTTCAGGTCCACCTGCTGTGGATATTTGGCCTGCATCGCCCACAGCATCTTGATATACAAGCTATACCAGGATGGCAATCGCACACTATCGTCTCTATCCATTAGTGAATTCAAGTACATACGAAAATCATTTCTATAAGCCTCGCTGGGGTTTATCGCCTTAATCTGCCGAGAAATTTCCCTGTAAGCATGATTTTGCGGCTGGATCGGCATCTTCGGAGCGCGCCGCATCAATGTCCGCTTTAATCTGGGGTGATAGTAGTATATGGCTCCGTCCAGCTTGCCGGAAAAGCCCTTAATTCCTGCTTTTACATGTGCTTTCATCATTTTCTCCTGATTTTTCTCCCATATTTCTCCCTCCCTTCGGACTGTCAAGCAGTTCTTTATCTTCCCTTAATCAAGCGTTAACTATTAACGCTTGATTAAGAGAAGATCGATGTGTGATGGGCTGGCCGGAAAGAGGGAGAGGTGGGCTTCCAAGGTGACCACTGATATAAAGAGTCACCGAAAATTGCAAATCGATCACTGAAAATTGCAAATTGGATTTTGGGTAGGGCTTTGACTGATGTAATACCAGC
>JALNWR010000048.1 GCA_023230795.1 Candidatus Cloacimonadota bacterium | reverse complement strand
TGACTATACGCCTGACCATATGTATTTTAGGGGTCGGGATAGCGCCGCCAGTGCAGGCGAGACGCCTGCAATCCGGAATAGTGCTTTAAAGCTCTCGCATCCTCTGCAGGGTCTTCAGCAGAGCTTTTTCATGACGGATGACTATACGCCTGACCATCTTACCGGGAGGATGGATGATGCTCTGCCCTGTTTTGTTTACTCCGCCAATCTCGATCAACATGGCAGGCACATCCAGGCTGTGATAGAAGAAATTGCGGGCATTGCCCACTTTGGAAGTGCTGTTTTTGTGCAGAAAGTAATTACCGGGCAGGTAATCCCGGGGAACATTTTGTGCGTAGAATTCCGCAAGGCTTTGTAAAGCCTGAAATTCCTCATCAGCCTCTGCTACAGCCGGCAGGAAGATAGTCTCACTTAAGGCTCCGGTGAGGGAAGAATGATAGAATATGGCCAGGTCAAACTTGATCTTGCGTCCCAAAGCGATGATGGCCTGAATCTCCTTCTCCGAAGCGGGATGGGGCCCTTTGTAAAAAGGGCTTAGATGGTCTGTCTCGGTATCGATATCCCAAAACACAGGATAGTTGCGGTTCAAGTCCACCCCATCGGTGCGGATATCGAGCTTGCCATTGCCATCCGTATCACGGTTGTTTTTCCGCTTTGTTCTGGCCTGCCCATCACTCACCAGGCGCCAGGCTTCCGGATTCAGGCTGGGCACGATCCAGAGTTTGTATTCATCCAGCAATTCCTGCACCCTGTCATCTTTGTGATAGCGTTCACTCAGGCTTTCAAAGAGCTGAAAGGCCAGGGCCACACCCAGCATTTCGTCGCCATGATGCTGGCCAATAATCAGGATATTCCGCTGCCCCCTGCCCAGCTCTATGGCATGGATAGGCAGATATTCAGTTTTAGTAAAGCCGATAATGCGATGCAGCAGGAGTCCGGGATGGTGGCCGGCCAGTTCGTTCATCTTGGGCACCAAATCCTGAGGAGCAGGATAGGCAGAATCCAGAGGATATTCATTCACCCCCTGATAGGCGCAGGAGGCCAGCAAAATCAGCGCAAAAAGGGGAACTGTGGAAAACCAAAGTTTCATCACAATAGCCTCAAATTCACAGGGCAAGATCATCCCAGGCCCTGGTAATATCATCCAGAGGGAAACCCTTGCGGAAAAGGGAGGCAAAGACCTTCTCTTTGGCTTTCCAGGGCTCCTGCTCACGGTGACGGAACAGCAGCTTCTGGATTTGCTGTTTTAAGAGCTCAAGGCTTTGCTCGGGATCTTGAAGTTCTTGCAGGATGGGCTCATAGAGGGAAGCAGGGATGCGCTGTTCATAGAGCTTTTCGCTAATGGCACGAGTGCTTTTGCCTCGCTCAAGCAAGCTGCGGATGAGGATCTCAGAAAAGCGGGCATCATCCAGATAGCCTTTGGTTTTGCAAAGCTCTATGCATTTGTCTATGATGCTATTATGGTAATTTTTACGTCCCAGATACTGGCGACATTGATGTTCGCTATGTTCTGCTTTGGCCAGATATTCAGTGATCTGTGCCCAGGCCTTCTTTTCCAGCCTGGAGATCAGCTCTTGGGCTTCGGTCTCGGAAACCTCCAGTTCACTGGCCAAGGGATAAAGCCTTCGGAGGGTTCTATTGCTCAGAACCCCCCAAATCTCGTCATTCAGGCTTAGATAAGCCGAAGCTTCACTTTTCTTCCAGTATTTCAGCTTCATCGTGAACTGGTGGATCGGTGAACTCTTCCGGAGTAACTTTTTTACGCAGGTTTTCTTCTATCTCTGCCATCAGTTTAGGATTGTCGGTGAGATACTGTTTGGACTTTTCCGCACCCTGGCCGAGCTTTTCATCGTTATATGCATACCAGGAGCCGCTTTTCTTGACTATATCGTGTTGCACAGCCATATCCAGCAGGATATCCAGATGCGAGATTCCCTGTCCGAAGATGATGGGAAATTCCACGTTTTTAAAAGGTGGGGCAAATTTGTTTTTCACTACTTTCACCTTGGTGCGGGCGCCGATAATCTGATTGTCGGCTCCGGTGTCTTTGATGGCACCGCCATAGCGGATTTCCAGGCGCAGGGAAGAGTAGAATTTCAGCGCTACTCCGCCGGTGGTGGTTTCGGGATTCACAAAGGCTGGCGCGCCGATCTTGATTCTGGTCTGATTGATAAAGATCACCGACGTATTGCTTTTGGCCACTATGGCGGTGAGTTTACGCAGAGCCTGGCTCATCAACCGGGCTTGCAAACCCACATGACTATCGCCCATATTGCCTTCGATCTCCTGTCTGGGCACCAATGCAGCCACTGAATCTACAATAATCAAATCCACAGCAGAACTGCGAACCAGGGTTTCGGTAACTTCAAGGGCCTGTTCTCCACCGTCAGGTTGGGAGAGTAGCATGTTATCAGTTTGCACGCCAAGGCGTTTGGCATAGGACACGTCCAGCGCATGCTCGGCATCCACAAAGGCTACCGTGCCGCCTTGTTTTTGACATTCCGCTGCAATATGCAGAGCGAGGGTGGTCTTGCCACTGGCTTCCGCGCCATATATTTCGATGATTCTACCTCTGGGAATACCACCAATGCCCAGGGCAATATCCAAATTGAAAGCGCCGGTGGGGATTACTTCCACGGCTTCGTAGGGTTTGTCGCCCAGACGCATGAGAGTACCCACGCCGAACCTTTTCTCCAGTTGAGACATCGCGGTTTTCAGGGATGCAGCTTTGTTCTTATCCAGCATTATACCTCCGTATATTTTAGATTGTATTGTTCGATGATGTCGTATCTGGGGCCCTCAGGACGCAGCGTGCTGCGATACAGGATGAGGGTATCCCAATAAAGTTCTTCAGAAGGGAAATCATAGGCCAGGACAGAGCGTTCAAACTCCGGACTTTGCTGGGCTTTGATCCGCCCCAGGGTCACATGCAGCTTCAGCTTCTTGGCATCGGCATCTATGCCCAGCTGACGCATGCTGCTCAGCAATTGCCGATGCAGCAGATACAGGTCCTTTTCATCGCTCAAAAGCTGCACCCAGATCAAACGGGGATATTTGCTGGGAAAGAGGGTTATCCCTTCAGCTTTTAGCCTGATAGCCTTGAGTTTGGAAGCCTGGGCAGCGATCAGATTCTTGAGGGCATCTACACGGTGCTCTGCCACCTCGCCGATGAAATTCACCGTGAGATGCAGGTTTTCCATAGCCACCCAGGATACCCCCTTGTGCTTTACTCTTTGCAAATCATCAAGGGCTTTGGCCATATCCGCATGCAGGGAGAGCGGAGGCTGTAAGGCAACAAATAGACGCATCAGCGCTTGTATCCGATATCCTGGAGGAATCTTTTGCGGTGTGTGATATCTGTATCCAGCTCCACACCCTTGGGAGAGGCGCCATCGATCACGCCCAATATGCCGCGTCCCTGCTGAGTTTCCGCCACTATCACCTGCACGGAATTTGCCGTAGCGCAGAAGATATTTACCACTTCACGGCAGGCTTTCACTGCGGGCAAAACGTTGATCGGGAAAGAGTCTCTCATTACGATGATAAAGCTGTGCCCTGCTGCGACATTGCGCATATTTTCCACTGCGATCTCGATCAAAGCTGTATCTGTGCCGTCTTTGCGGATCAGGCAAGGCCCGGAGGCCTCACAAAAAGCCAGGCCAAACTTGATGCCGGGAACGCTATTTACCATAGCCTCATAAAGGTCTTCCACGGTCTTGATAAAGTGGCTCTGCCCCAAGATGATATTGCAATCCTCGGGAAAGTTGAGTTGCAGGTTTTTTAATTCCATCTGATACCTCGTCTGGTATATTATATGATAACATGAGAAATAAATCTGCCCATGATGTCAAGCAAAAACCTTACTTTTGAGCTTTGCTATCTCTACATCATCAGATGAGCTGTCAATACGAAGGGCACTTGTATAATCTGAGCTAAAAATACAGGTACACAGCTTTTGCCTTCAATTTGATTTTAACTTGTGTTTAACTCGAGTCCACTCGAAGCTTCGAGTCATCTCGAGTTAAAAGCGAGTTAGCTACGTGTTCAAAGCTAAAGCATTCAGCGGCGTTAGAGCAAGCTCAGGCGGCTGACCTCAGCTTCAATCTCAGAGATCACTTCTTGGTTTACTATTACCTTTTTATTGCCCTTGGAAAGCTCCGGTCACATAGATTGGGTGTATTCGTATCAATCCGGGATCCAAAAAGCAAGTTCTTGGGGTCTATTTTCTTATCTAAGTTATGAGGGTCTGAGAATCTGTAGGGCAGAGAAGCGATTAGAGAAGCCGCGTCAAATATAGCGGAATCGGTCTGAAACTCTATCTTATTGTCAAAGAGCTCCCGTTGTGAGGGTGAGAGCCGTTTCTTGATAACCTCAATGTATTCGGGATTGATCTCATAGCCTATTGAATTTCTGTTTAAGTGCATGGCTGCCAGATTGGTGGTTCCGCTTCCTGAAAAGGGATCGCAAACCGTTTCCCCATAGAAACTGAACATCTTGATCAAGCGGGAGGGAAGCTCCTGTGGGAACATAGCCATGTGGGCATCTTGACGGACTCCCCCAAAATTCCAATGACCGCTGAAGTATGTATTCCATTCTTCTTTGCTAAGCTTTGACTTTTGCTTTTGGTCTATAGTGGGCTTTGGGGCTTTCCCCAGCTTCTTGAAGAGCAAGATGAATTCATAGTCAATCTTGAGGATTCCGTTTCTGGGATAGGGGAAACTACCCATTACAGAGCCCCCGCCGCTGGTGTTCATCGTAGTCTGCTTTTGCCAGATGATTGCACCCATATAATCAAAGCCCAGGCTTTCACAACATTTGATAATCTCTGTTCGGATGGGGATTACTTTGTATCTTCCGTAATAAACCGCCCGCGCAAACTGATCTCCGATATTCACACATAAGCGACAGCCCTGATGCAAGATGCGATAGCATTCATCCCATACCAGATTCAGACTATTTATGTAACTTTCGTAATCTTCATGAAACCCAATCTGATTACTTGTGCCATAGTCCTTTAGCTGCCAATAAGGTGGAGAAGTTATGATCAGATGAACCGACTCATTGTCAATGAGGCTCATCTTCCGGCTGTCTCCGCAGATTATTCTATGTTTTGTAGTCACCAGCTCCTCTTAATCCAAGAATTACGCACTTAGTACGTTATACTGCATGAGATGATGCGGATTGGATTCTGTCAAGCAAAACCTTGCCAGACATTCCCTCGAGATATTGAATCACTATTTTGATAATGAATTCATTGATAGCATTATAGCTTTTATTTATGTCTATGTATTTCAGTTCATACCTTTGGCAATCAAGATTCATGATCCCGGCTGAATATTCTTCAAAATCTGAGTCCTGGGACGGCGTTTTACATGAAAACTGATTTTTGGAGTCCAAACGCCTTATGTTGTTACGCATTTACTATTTGTTACTTAGACCTTTGGACAAAAATCTTGCTCTCATTATCATCCCTAAGAAATCCATTTCATGTGAGTTCAAATAGCAAACCAACGCTGCACAACGGCCAGAGTTCCCAAGGGACGCCATTTCAGATAACAAGCTATAGATAAACAATGGCTTGAGTCCTGTAGGGACGATATTTCAGATAGCAAAGATTGACCAGTCCATAATCAGGCTATCGTAAAATGGGGGAATGCCTGAAACCTTGCATTTAGCAAC
This sequence comes from Candidatus Cloacimonadota bacterium, assembly GCA_023230795.1. GTDB lineage: Bacteria > Cloacimonadota > Cloacimonadia > Cloacimonadales > Cloacimonadaceae > UBA5456. The sequence goes on along the minus strand of JALNWR010000048.1, from coordinate 8,693 downwards.
CCATTTTATAGTTTATCGACAGACGCAATCAACAAAAAAACCGATACCATAAGGTACCGGTTTTTTATATTCAAACCTATGCAGGTTTTATTTTTTCAATTCTTCGGTTTTGATGCTATCTTTGTGTTTGGGTTTGATGGTGGATTCTTCCACGAATTGGATGATAGCCATGGGGGCGTTGTCGCCCTTACGGAAACCGGCTTTTAACACTCTGGTATAGCCACCATTGCGGTCTGCAAAGGCAGGGGCTATATCGTCAAAGAGTTTTTTGACCAGGTCACGATTGCCGAGAACACTGTAGGCTAATCTACGGGAATGGACAGTGTCGTTTTTTCCGTAGGTAATCAGGCGTTCCACAAAGCGTCTCATTTCCTTGGCTTTGGCCAGGGTGGTATTTATCTGGCCGTGTTCTACCATGGACCTGACGAGGTTTCTCATCATCAGGCGTCTGGCGTCGGTTTCACGTCCGAATTTTCTTCCTTCAAGTCTATGTCGCATTTTTCACCTTCTTTTTGGGGCTGGGGACTGGCTTACGCGGGGTGGCAGTAGCAGCTTTTTCTTTTTTGGCAGGAGCTTTTTTCTTAGGGGTTTCTATTTCCGCTTCAGGATTTATGGGCTCCGGTGAGATGATGCCACGGCTGCGGGCTTCTTTAATTTTGCTATAGATGCTTTGTACATCCATACCCAGTTCCAGATCATATTTTTTGAGTTTTTGAACGATCTCTTCGAGGGATTTCTTCCCGAAATTACGGAATTTCAGCATTTCCGCTTCGGTCTTTTCAACCAATTCACCGATGGTCTCGATGTTTGCCTGATTCAGGCAATTTGCAGCCCGAACGGTGAGTTCGATTTCTTTTACGCTCATGCGCAGGATGCGCTCTTTTTCTTCGAGATCGGGGTCAAGCTCGATATCACGAATATATTCGGGTTCGGTCTCAAACAAACTGATTTTAGCGGCCATATCCTTGAGGATTTTGGCGGCCAAAAACAGTGCTATCATGGGCTCTACAGCGCCATTTGAATGAATCTCCAGGATCAGCTTGTCATAGTTCATACGTTCTTTTACGCGCTGATGACTCACGGAGAAATTCACTTTCAGAATCGGAGAATAGATGCTATCTATGGGAATAAATCCCAAGGATTTGCCTTCTGGATTCTGACGGTCTGCGGATACGTATCCACGGCCGATGCCTACGATCATTTCAATCTTCAGATCAATATCTTCGGTAACTTCCAGTAGATACAGGTCTTTGTTGATAATCTTGACATGAGCATTTTCCTGGATCATACTGGCGGTAACTATACCTTTGCCTTTGTGTTCCAGTACGATGGTGCTTTCATCTACGGAAGAGGATTCGATCACGAGTTGTTTAATTCTAAGGATCAGATCCAGATAATCTGAATTTGTGCCTGGAATCGGGGTAAATTCGTGATGCAAACCTTCGATCCGCACAAAGCGAACAGCAGCTCCCTGGATAGAAGAGAGAAGGACCCTACGCAGGGTATTACCCATAGTGGTTCCAAATCCCGGTTCCAGCGGACCTATTTCGAATCTACCATAATTGCGTGAGTAGGTTGTTTTGTCCTGCTCTACGCTTTCTGGCATTTGTAATGGTTCAAGATACATCATATCAAACTCCTGTGGGGGTTACTTGGAGTAGAATTCGACGATGAGACGCAGGTCTGCCGTGACCGGAATCTCACTTGCGGCGGGAATGCTATCAAAGCTGCCGCGCATATTCTCTTTATCTATAGTTAACCAGCCATAAGGTGAGGTGCTTTCAGAGCTGTCAAGTGCGTCCACGATGAACTTCATCCCGCGGGATTTGGGGCGCACTTCGATGATATCGCCTTCTTTGCAAAGGAAAGAGGGGATATTTACTTTCTTGCCATTGACCATAAAATGGCCGTGATTTACAAACTGACGGGCCTGCATGCGGGTGGTGGCAAAGCCCAGGCGGTAAACTACGTTATCCAGCCTGCGTTCGAGGAATTGCAAGAGAATATCACCAGTTACTCCACCGGCCTTATTGGCTTTGACGAAGTAATTCTTAAATTGCTTTTCCATAAGGCAATAGGTGAGGCGCAATTTTTGTTTTTCTTTCAGGTGCATGCCGTAGTCTGAGATTTTGCGACGCATCCTGCTTCCATGCTGTCCTGAGGGGTATTTACGTTTGCCTAGGATACGGTCGTATTTATTGGTGCCAAAGATGTTTTCACCAAATCTTCGGCATAGTTTTGCTTTGGGTCCGGTATATTTAGCCATGATTTCTCCTTATATCCTTCTGGTTTTGGGCGGACGGCAGCCATTGTGTGGAATGGGGGTCTCGTCCTTGATCATGGTTACTTTGATGCCGGCTGCATTGATGGCACGGATGGAAGATTCTCTTCCTCCTCCGGGACCTTTCACGATCACGCCAACTTTTTGGATACCCATTTCCATGCCGATTTTAGCTACTTCTGTAGCGGCCATCTGTGCGGCAAAAGGAGTGCTTTTACGGGATCCTTTGTATCCGATCTTGCCTCCGGAACTCCAGGCCAAAACGTTGCCGGAGCGATCCGTAAGCGAGATAATCGTATTATTGAAGCTGGAGTGCACGAAGACCAATCCTTCATCAGTGGAGAGGCGTACGCGTTTTTTCTTTACTCTAGTTTTTCTAGCCATGACTCATGCTCCTATTTCTTTTTCTTAATGGCGCTGGAACGCCGGCCTTTGCGGGTACGGGCATTGGTATGAGTCCTCTGTCCACGCACGGGCAAGCCGCGTTTGTGACGCATTCCGCGATAGCTGCCAATTTCCATGAGCCTTTTGATGTTCATGGCAATCTGGGTTCTCAATGTACCTTCCACGATGTAGTCATTTTGAATGATCTCGCGCAGTACTTTCTCTTCATCTAAGGTAAGATCAGCGACTTTCTTCTGATAGTCGATATTAGCGCTTTCGCATATCTGAATGGCGCGGCTTCTGCCGATACCATAGATATAGGTAAGACCAATAAAGAGTCGCTTCGTCCTTGGAATTTCAATACCTGCAATATGTGCCAAGTTGGTCCTCCTTCGTTAACCCTGTCTCTGTTTGTGTTTAGGGTTTGAGCTGCAGATAACTCGAATAACGCCGTGGCGCTTTATAATTCTGCAGTCTTTGCAGATTATCTTAACTGATGCTTTGACTTTCATTGTTATCTCCTTGCTTTTCCTGTATCAGGATGGCAATTCTCTTATTTATATCGGTAAGTAATTCTGCCGCGGGTGAGGTCGTATGGAGATAGCTCCACCTTAACCTTGTCTCCCGGCAGGATTCTAATATAGTGCATACGCATTTTACCGGAGGAATGCGCCAATATCTCGTGGCCATTTTCCAGTTCAACGCGAAAAGTAGTATTTGGAAGGGCTTCAGTAACTACGCCTTCCACTTCGATCACGCCAGATTTACTCATGAATCATCCTTCCCTTACGCTTTTGTAAGTATCTCTGCTTCGGCATCGGTCACCAGGATGCTGTGTTCGTAGTGCGCAGATAAACTGCCATCTGCAGCAAAGAACTCCCAGCCCTTTTCAATGACACGGTTTGTGCCGATATTTACCATAGGTTCGATCGCCAGCGTCATTCCAGCTCGCAAGCGCGGACCGTATCCCGCTTTGCCAGAATTTGGGATCTGCGGGTCTTCATGCAGCATGCGTCCCACTCCATGGCCGGTAAGGTCATCCGCAGGATAGTATCCCTGGCTGGCGATATAAGAGCCTATCGCATGGGAGATATCTCCCACCCGGGCCCCATCTACCGCAGCCTGGATTCCCTTAAATAGGGCAGTGCGGGTGGCTTCCATCAATCTGCTTGCCTCTGCACTGATCTGTCCCACAGCGTAGGTACGTGCTGCGTCTCCATAAAATCCGTCTTTGATTACACCGACATCAATGCCGATGATATCACCCTCTTTCAGTATTACTTTTTTGGAAGGGATACCATGCACAATGCAGCTGTTTGGCGATGTACACAGAGTTCCGGGAAAGGGTTTCAGCCCGGCAATCTTGTATCCCTTGAAGGCGGGTTTGCCGCCACGTTCGTGGATGAAGCTCTCGGCATATTTATCCAGTTCCCAGGTAGAAACCCCGGGGGATATCATTGCCGATATTGCATCCAATAGCTCACCGATAACCTGGCTCGCTTTGCGAATCTTGGTAATTTCAGAGGGCGATTTTAGATAGATCATGTTATCTGCTACGTCCGCGAAGCTTACCTTTCTTCATGAATCCGTCATAATGACGCATTACCAGGTGAGACTCAATCTGCTGCAAAGTATCCAACGCCACACCTACCACGATGATCAGACCGGTTCCACCAAAATAGAACGGCAGATCAAAACGGTGGCTCATGATTTCGGGCAAAAGTGCCACGAAAGCGAAGAATATTGCACCGGGCAGAGTGATGCGGGTAAGTACTTTATTGATATACTCAGCCGTCTTCTTCCCCGGTTTTTTACCCGGAATGTGACCACCATACTTCACCATGTTTTCAGCCATCTCAGTGGGGTTCAGTACTATGGCCGTGTAAAAATAGGCAAAGAAGATAATCAGGGTTACATATAACACTGTATATAGCGCTGCTCCGGGAGATAACCAGCGCTGAAGAGTTACCCAAAAGCCGCCGCCAGTACCAAAAAACGCCGCGATGGTAGCTGGAAACATCAATACGCTTTGAGCAAATATAATGGGAATCACACCAGCGGTATTTACCCGCAAGGGGATGTAAGTGCTCTGTCCGCCATACACTTTACGGCCAACTATGCGTTTTGCATATTGTACCGGAATCTTGCGCGTGCCTTCTGTAACAAAGATCACCGCAGCGGTAACCGCCACCATCAGCAGGATGGCAAATACAGCCTTCCAGGCATAGGTGGGCTCGGCAGCGACCTTTTGGAACATGCGGATAAAGCCTTCCGGATAACGGGCGATGATCCCGGCAAAGATGATCAAAGAGATACCATTGCCGATGCCATGCTCGGTGATCTGTTCACCCAGCCACATCACTATCATAGTACCCGTAATCAGGGTGATTATTCCGGTAAAATGAAATAGAACTCCAGGAGCGGCAACCACTCCTCCGGAAAGATTGCTAAGCCATATAGTGATAGTAATAGCATTGAAAGCAGCCAATCCCACGGTTCCATAACGGGTGATCTGATTCAGCTTTTTTTGGCCTTCCGCACCTTCTTTACGAAGCTTTTCAAAATAAGGAACTATGCTGCCCAGAAGCTGAATCACGATCGAGGCAGTAATGTAGGGCATAATTCCCAGGGCAAATACCGAAGCACGTTCAAAATTCCCGCCCACGAAGAGATCAAGCAGACCAAACAGGGTATTTCCCCCCTCTTTGGCGCCTTCAAAGAAAGCCCGCAAAGCGCCAGCATCTACACCGGGAATGGGCACGAAACTGCCCATCCGGTACAGAACCAGAAATAGCGCTGTGAACAGGATCTTTTTCTTCAGGTCCGGAATCCGGAACATGTTTGTTACTGTTTTAAGCAAACTAAACTACCTCCGCCTTACCGCCGTTCTTTTCGATCAGCGCTTTGGCGCTTTTAGAAAAGGCGTTTGCCTTTATGTGAACGGCTTTGGTGAATTCTTCCGTAGTTCCGGCAAGTACTTTGACCGGAGCTTTGGCTTTTTGACCCTTGGAAGGGATCAAACCCATGCTTTCGAGCTTGATAATGTCATATTCTTTTTCATCCAATCCCTGCAAGACAGCGAGATTGAAAATGCGATATTCTACGCGGTGGATATTCTTAAACCCGCGCTTGGGCAGACGACGGTGTATGGGCATCTGACCGCCCTCAAAGGAAGCAGGAACGTTTCCACCGGAACGGGATTTCTTTCCCTTGTGACCGCGTCCGGCCTGTGTTCCCCAGCCCGAACCCTGGCCTTTACCAAGGCGCTTTTTGTTCTTTCTTCCAGCAGGTTTACCGAGATTATTCAGTGTCAACATGCTTATTCTCCCTGCAGTTCTTCTACTTTTAGCAGATATGATACCTTATTGATCATACCACGGATTACTGGATTGTCATCGTGGATTCGGCTGCTATTCAGCTTTCTCAGACCCAAAGAGCGGACAATCCGTTTGTGGGATTCTATACGATTTATAGTGCTGCGTGTGAGAGTGACTTTAAGCTTCTTCATTCTTATCCTCTTTTGGCTCTCGTCCCGTAAGCTGAGCTATACTCTTGTTGCGCAGACGGGCTACATCCGCGATGGTGCGCATGGATTTGAGTCCATGAATGGTAGCTTTCACCACGTTTGTAGGGGTGTTTGACCCCAGGGACTTGCAGAGAATATTTTCGATGCCGGCAGCTTCAAAGATGGCGCGAGTGGTACCTCCGGCGATAACTCCGGTTCCGGGGGATGCCGGTTTGATCATCACACGGCTGGCGCCAAAACGGGCTACGATCTCATGAGGCACGGTGCCTTTTACTATCGGCACGTGAAACATGTTTTTCACGGCTCTTTCTTTGGCTTTGCGGATCGCATCCACGATCTCATTTGCTTTACCATTGCCCACGCCGACGTTGCCTTCTTTGTCTCCCACCACTACTATGGCGGTGAAGGAGAAGTTACGTCCACCTTTTACCACTTTAGACACGCGCTTGGTATCGATGATTTTTTCTACCAGTCTTTCTTCTTCGGGGTTTTGTCTGTGTTGATAATTCAAGCTATCCTCCTATTCTTAGAAATCGAGCCCGGCTTTGCGGGCACCTTCAGCCAGAGCTTTCACTCTGCCATGATATTTGTATCCGGCACGGTCGAAGGCGACGGCTTGGATTCCGGCTTCCAAGGCCTTCTTACCCAGCATGAGGCCAACTTCGTGACTGATCTCTGTCTTGGTCTTGGCTTCTCCTGGTGCAAAATCTTTGGCTTTGGAAGACATCGAGGCCAAGGTAATACCCTTGCTGTCATCGATGATCTGCGCATAAATGTTCTTATTTGAACGAAAAACGGCAAGGCGGGGACGCTCGCTGCTACCGGAAAGGTGTTTGCGGATTGCAGCACGGCGGCGCTTGCGTAAATCATTTTTTATCTTTGTAATCGATTTTATCATTTTCATTACCTCTTATTAAGCTCCGGCTTTACCGGCTTTGATGGCAACGTATTCGTCATGATAACGGATTCCCTTACCCTTGTAATTTTCCGGAGGACGGCAAAAGCGAATTTCAGCGGCAAACTGGCCGACCATCTGTTTGTCTATTCCTTCCACGGTAATAATACTGGTAAAGTCACTGCGGCCGCCCTTGGAGCGCGGAACCGCTTCAGACTCCACTTTCAGGCCCTCGGGGATGCGCAGCATAATATCATGTGAGTAGCCCAGAGTGAGTCTGAGCCAGGGACCAATTTTCTCGGAACTGTAACCGGTGCCAAAGATATGTAAGGTCTTTTTGTAACCTTCTGTCACACCGGTGACCATATTCTGGATCAAAGCACGCGTAAGACCATGGACTGCACGCTGATCTTTGCTGTCATCGGCACGAAGGACGTTCAACACGCCATCTTCCATCTGAAGACTCATGCCGGGCATCAGGGTGTAGCTAAGCTCACCCAGCTTGCCTTTGACTGTAATGATCTGGTCGGCTATTGTTACATTAAGATCGGAGCTGATTTTGATAGGTGCTTTTCCTATGCGGGACATTCTTTCCTCCTACCAAATACGGCAGATATATTCGCCTCCCACGTGTTGTAAACGGGCATCGCGGTCCACCATCACACCAGAACTGGTGGATATAAGGGCGCAGCCGGTGTTGTTATACACGCTGGGCAATTTATCTGCTTTGACGTAAACACGTCTTCCGGGTTTAGAAACTCTCACCAATCCTTGCATCACGGCTTGTCCATCATTCGTGTAACGCAGGATTACTAATATACGCTTGTAATTGAATTTATGCTCCGGATCTTTGTCTAATATTTGAATACTATTTACAAAGTTTTCCTCTGCAAGGATTCTCACCAAAGCTTCAATAATCTTGCTATGGTTCACTATCACTTGCGAGTGTCCGGCACGATATGCATTACGGATCTTGGTTAATGCATCAGCTATCGGATCAGATACGCTCATTTATATCTCCTTGTTTTACCAGCTACTTCTGGTGATTCCGGGAATCTGCCCCGCGGAGGCATACTTGCGGAAGCAAAGACGGCACATGCCAAATTGACGCATATAAGCGCGCGGGCGTCCGCAAATCTTGCAACGGTTGTACTTGCGTACTTTGAACTTGGGAGTTCTTTGTTGCTTGACAATCATTGATTTTTTTGCCACAATATCTCCTTATTCTGCTCTGGTGAACGGCATGCCGAGTTCGCGTAAAAGCTGATGGCATTCTTCGTCCGTGTGAGCGGTAGTTACGATGGTGATGTTCATCCCACGGACGGCATCCACCTTGTCATATTCGATCTCGGGGAAAACGGTCTGGTCTTTGATGCCAAAGGAGAAATTCCCTCTGCCATCAAAGGAGCTCGTTTTGATCCCACGAAAGTCGCGAATTCTGGGAATCGTGATCGAGATGAGGCGATCGTAAAATTCATACATCACTTCACCACGCAGGGTCACTTTACAGCCTATCGGCATGCCTTCGCGCAATTTAAAGTTAGATATGGATTTGCGGGCCTTTGTGATCAAAGGCTTTCTCCCGGTAATCTGTTGAATATCTTTTA
>JALNWR010000047.1 GCA_023230795.1 Candidatus Cloacimonadota bacterium | reverse complement strand
CCGATTATCTCTTCTTTTCAAGCCGGCAGATTAGTTCCGCCATCAAGTTGATCATTTCCTTGTAGTCACCGCATTCCCAAGCATCGTCTGCTCTGGTTTTGATCTCTTCCACCGTCATCTTCTCCGACTGCAGCCATGGGCCTCGGAACTGATTCCACCAGCTCTTGTAGTGAAACTCGTTAGCGTATGGATCATCCTGGGATGCTTGATTGGCTTCGATAATCTCTTCAATTGGCTGCTCTGAGCCATCGTCATGCACCAGAACTATCTGGCTGCCTGATTTTACCATCTCCTCCAGCGTTGCCTGCTTCTTGCGATTCTTGTTTTGTTTGGTCATCTTGATCTCCTTCTCGGTTACCCGACTGTTGATTAATGGGTGCTACTATGCACCCCTCGCAAAGGTGGTCAAGTCCTTTCCGCTCAATATGATAAGAAAGATCAATGCCTTGGTTACCGATCAGTTTGTAGGAAACTTGATTACAATCAGCAGCCACTCAAGGCCTTACAAAACGCATCTGAAATAATCGTGATATTTATTGCTTCGTGAGCCCTGTTTTATCGATTCGGAATCGGAAATCTCTAATCTGTTCCGCTGATATGGCTTAGAAAATCCGTTTGAAATAATCGTGAAATTCCATTTGAAAAAATCGTGATATCGTTTTGAAAAAGTCGTGATATCGCAGGCCAGCAAAAACGCCGAATTGAAAAAATGGTGATACGATTTGAAAAAATAAGTGAGAACGCATACCCTGCTCCGCAAGCTCCGCAGGGCTTCAGCCCGTCGCAATAAGGTAGCTATAGTGAAATAATACTTGACTAATAAAGAAGAGATGAAGATAATGGAAACAGTCGTAAGACAATATATAAAGTGTAAGGAACGAGAACAATAAGAATGTTCTCAAATAACCTGAGGAACAATGAGTTGGAATTTACACCAACGTTTGAGACTCAACTCCCGGATTGCACCCAAGAGCTTATCGAGCTTGAAGGCATAGTCTATCTCATCGATGATGATCACAGTGTCAGGATGCTCATCCAATATCTGCATACTGAGTTTGAAGAGATTATTGGTCGATCCGGTGGGTATGAAGTTGTCGAGGTCAAACTTGCGGTAGAGTGCGGTTAATAGCATAGTGGAGAATGCCTTGGGAGTAGTCATCGACTCCAGCCTGAGGTAAACATAGTTCCTCTGGAAGGCGATGCGTTGGGCATAAGTGGTCTTGCCGAGTCCCGGTCTGCCATAGATCAGTCCCAGTCCCACCATCTTCATCTTAGGTCTGCGTAACAGGTATTGGATGCACTGGTCGGCTTCCACTACGTTGCTTATCTTTACGAGCTTATTCTGTTTCACGATTCCTCCTACTTGATTCCGATAAACTTGAGCATCTCATCGAAGCTCTTTTGTTTGGGTTTGATTTCGCCATCTATTAAGGTGGGTATATCCACTGGCAGTGGTTCCGTTAGCGGAGCAGGTATTTGCTTGATCACCTGCTGTTCAAGTCTCTGCATCAGCTCTTCCGTATCCCGCTTTGGTTGGGTGAGGATGGGAGCTTGTATGAAGGTGGGATTGCTTTCCAGGGCCGGGAGTGGCTTCATCAGACGATGCACCACATCCTGCGATGCCTTGACCACCATCTTGGTGCGGGTGGCAATCTGCCGCTGATGCCGCTTGATGGCCTTATATTCTTTATTGAGTTCCGAGTGCGAGATAGGATTGTCTTTATCGAGGTGGATGAAGGGGTCTTGAGCCCTACGCACCTCTGCCTGGCAGAGGAAGTTGTCTTGCATATCATAGATGGCGATCCACCTGAGATCTGCCAGATCGTACCTGATTACCACTTCCTTGCCGATATGCTCCATCAGGGCAGTATCCCAGTAGTGTAGTTTATTGAGCATGATGCCGTTATTACGCAGTGTCTTGCGGACTGCGGACATCATCATGAAGTTGAGCCGCTTGGCTTCCACTCTCTGTTCCGGGGGTACCGGGCTATGAGAGTAAAGTTGCCAGGGGGGGTCATGCCTTTCAGTCCCAGATGGGGTGATTCGCCATAGAAGAGCCGGATAAAGAACCCGATCATCTGCATGGCTTCTTGAAGAGTTGGAGGATTGCTCTCGAACATCTTACGTGCCCATTTCTCGTTACGCATCAGAGTGGCAGGTTTATCGGCTACGGAAGCACCTCTGAATGAAGATACGAAGCGTTCAAAGCGTTCTTGGAAGGTTTTGAAGAACCTCTCGATGATCTTGGCTTTGGCATTGTAACTCTCAGCGAAGGCTACTTGCACTCCCAATCGTGGGAAGATGCCAGATAACTCATTGGAGAGATCATGTTCCTGCCATTTCTCATTGAATAGCTTTGAGCGGAAGGCTTTGCCATTATCAAGATAGACATACTTGGGCACTCCACCATAGTTAAGGAAGGCGTTTCTGAAAGCGAGTTGGATATGCTGACTGTCCTCGGTAAAGACGAGTGAGGCACCTACCGGATAGCGGCTTGCCCAGTCGATTACCATGATCATGGTCATGCGTTGGGCTTTCCCGGTCTTGGGATTGATAATATCGAAGGCAAGGGTATGACCATCAGCCACCCATACATCTCCCACGTTAAGCAGGCTGTTGTCTCGCAAGATGGTCTTTACGATATCCTCAGCCACTGCCTTGCTATCAAGTCTGGCTTGAGTCCAGATAGCTCTATTGTTCATTTCCCAGTCCTTACACCATCTCTTCAGGGTTGGAACTGAGCTTGGCGATTCCAGAGAGCCTAACCTGGCATAGCTCTTCAGTGCTGCGATGGCGGAACCGATCTTGATCTTATTGGGACACAGCAGCATCTTGAGTAGAAAGTGCTGTTCAAGATAGGTTACCTTGCGTCCCCGGGTCTGGAATCTGTTCTTGTGGATCAATGCGAACATATCCCGGTCGGTGCTGAGGTATAGATCGACCCACTTTCTAAGAGATCGCTCTGTGCGTTTCCCTCTGAATGCATAAAGCTCCGGCACCAGTCTGCCATTATTGTAGTCGGCAGCTATCTGAATCCAGGCTTCTAATTTATGCTCACTGTTTTCAACTATCTCTAAGGCAGTCTCACAGAACTTGGCATACAACTGGGCTTCACCCATGCAGCTGAGCAGTTCCTTGGATTCCGGCTCCAGATTGAAGTCTTCATACTCTTCCTCATATATAGGACTTGGAAGTTCCGGTTCAGCCATTTGAATAAGCTGAGATTCAATTACCGGGACCGGGAGATGCTCTTGAACCTTCGGCTCAGGCTCAATTATCTCCGTTCGGACAGTTTTTTTGGTATTGGCTGGTTTCTTGATAAACTCGAACTTGTGTCCGGTTTTCACCAATGCCATGATCTTCTCGGCTTCCCGATTGTAGGCTTCCTTATCTATACTGTTTAAGATATCGTCATAGGATTCCATTACGCCTCTCCTACCTTAGTATATGATGTGATAAACAGGCAGTCCCGAACCTCGGAGCAGAAAGTCATTCTCTCTGGAGCAAGGTTAACAGCTTGCTGACCACGCTGAGTGCGGTAAGCCATCTCGGTATCGAGGAGCTCACCATGTGCGAAGATAAAGGTCTTGGTGGTATGGGTCTTGCCACTGGCTACGGTTCTGTTGACCGCTGCCAAGCTGCCTTCTTTCACCAGCCTTCGTATCGTCTTTACCGATTTACCGGTTATCTCAGCTACTCTCGCCAAGGGCAGCCAGATCATTGTAGAGTCGTTCTCCATTTCATAACCTTCCATTTCAATCTGCTTCTTAGATTTTGGACTTGAACATGGATTTGGACTTGGACATTTGCTGGGGCTTGGAAATTTTCCGTAGCACTTGGACACTAATTCCGCAAAAGAATGGATATTGTGCCCGGATGCTATACGCAGTGGGCGTTTTAAGCTGTTTTGTCCAAGTCCGATCGGAATGATTTGGACTTGGACATTTTGCACACTGCAGGCATCGCAGCCTGATTTTCGGCTCTTGTTAGCGTTCATTTTCACCTCTTATGTTAGACTTAATGGGGTGCTAACTTCCATACATCCAATATCTTGGGAAGTCCTTTCTGCTGACTTGCAGAACTTTCCGGCACTTTTCTTAGGGGGTGCTAATCTTGACGGCACGAACGCCATCAGGATAGACCCTTGCTAAAAAAAAAGGTTGACACATCTATGTAGCTCTGTTTAGCTGTTCCAAGTTAATTTTTCTATCCGTATGGAAATTGTCAATAGCAAATTACATGATGGAGGTATTATGGCAGCAAAAGAGGTTGGTAAAAGACTGGCTATGCTGATAAAGAACATGAAGTTAAAGAATTATCAGTTTGCCGAGAAATTTGGCATATCTGCAGCTTCATTATCCCGCTATAAGTCCGGTGAGAGATATCCCGATCCCGAACTTTTACTCAAGATGTCGGAAGCCCAGATCAACATAAATTGGCTTCTAACCGGTAAGGGTACGACCCAAATTGTGAAGGATTTTGATGGGTGGATGAAGGAGAGACTGGAAGAGAAGCTCAAGGTGGTCGATAGCCGTTCAGGGCTAATCCAAGCTCCTACAATAGATTACACTCGAACTGTAAGCCTCACAATTCTCGGCGAAATTTCCGCGGGACCCAGAGAGGACATCCTAGACCTTCGGGATTTAGGCGAGAATATTGAGATACCGCGTTCTCTCATCCCCGGCAGACCAGATAACTATATGGCATTTAGAGTAAATGGACATAGCTTGGAGCCCAATATCCTGCATGAGGACATTGTAATCATCAAACAGGAACTTGATTGGGAAATGGCTAATGAAAAGGTCAGTGCAGTACGTGCAGAGGACGGTGTCACACTTAAGAAAGTGGAGCTTGATCCCGCTAACAAACGTATTATCTTACAGCCATTTAATATGGACTATAAAGTCCAGATATTAGACGAGGATCAGGGTCTGGATATATTTCTGATCGGAGTTTTGTCACTTCAGTTGCGGCTTTTCTAATTCGGCATTTTGGACTGGAAGGGGAGAATGTCCAATTCCAGTCCAAAATCGGCTCAATTTGAAGATATCAGTGCCCCAAATGAGTCCAGAAACATCCAAAATCGCAATGTCCAAGTCTAAACATAGTCCAATCTATCTCTCCACCAGATAAGCACTTATCGCCTAATGTCCAAGTGAGCCAATTTGAAGAATTGGGTGACTCTTTATATCCTGCATTTTTATCCCAAGCTCCGGATATTTTAGAGTCCAGATTTTAGCACAAAATGATATAAAGTGTAGCGTCGCTCTGCTTCTGCCAGACCATCCTGCCTCTTTTGCCGTAGTATAAATGCCGTGTATATAGCAGTAATAAATTCCCTTATTTCCACGCCATCTCCACGATATCAAATAGGGAAGAGGAGCAAGCTGATGCTGCTGATAGCATTTTACCAAATTCTCCGATGCCGCTGAACCTAACTACTATCAATGAATAGCGGAGTGCTTTAATCCTGCAGAAGCGGCAAGAGCAGATCATGCGAATTTTTGGGAAAAGGGGAATGCCAGCTATCTTTCTGCTTGACAGATTATAGCCTCTAAAAAATACTGCTCTTTCAAGATAAATAACAAGGAGAAATGATGTACGCCATCGTAGATATTAAAGGATTTCAGTTTAGGGCCGAAAAAAACGCAGTGCTTCGCGTTCCCTTGCTGAATACGGCAGAGCCTGGTCAATCCCTTGAGTTTGACCGCGTACTTTTAGTCCGCAAGGATGACGAAGTAATGGTGGGCACTCCCGTAGTAGAAGGCGCTTTAGTCGTTGTTGAAGTTATAGAACACGGTAAAGGTAAGAAAAAGATAATCTATCATCATAAGCGCCGCAAAGGCTACAGAGTGAAAAAGGGTTATCGCGAACAATTTACGGATATCAAAGTTACTGATATTCGGGCTTAAGGAAGGATAGATTTATGGCAACAAAGAAAGGTGGCGGGAGTACTCGCAACGGTCGTGATAGCAATCCTAAATACCGTGGTGTGAAAAAGTACGGTAGCGAATTTGTAGTAGCCGGTAATATTATTGTACGCCAGAAGGGTACTAAGTTTCACCCCGGCGAGAATGTCGGCATAGGGCGGGATTATACACTGTTTAGTCTCATTGACGGACAGGTAAAGTTTAGCACCAAGCAAGCTGGCAGAAAATATGTAAGCGTAGAACCTATCAGCAAATAACAGATAGGATTTAGATAGTAAAAAAGCGGAGCAGCTGCTCCGCTTTTTGCGTTTATATGCCTTTAGTTTATTGAATATGGGTTTGGATAATGGACTTCATCTCTCCACTGTCCAAAAGGTCTTGCAGAGCGGCTTTGATCTTCTGATTGTAAGGTCCTTCAGCGTGCATGGCGATCCCATATGATTCACCGTTTTCGATCAGGAATTTATTGGTAATAGGGTATTTGTCTTCATATCCCTGTATAGCTACTTCATCATTTATTACAATATCAATCTGGCCTTTCATGAGGTCTTGCAGGGCTTCATCCATATCCGGATATATTAGCAGTTGGTCTATGGTAATCAAGTCTTTCATAAGCAGCTTTTCCTCCACCCATTTGAGAGCCGTGGTACCACTGGTTACACCAACATTGTAATTGGCAATTTCATTGATGCTGTTGATCTTTACGGGGCTGTCTGTTTTGGTTATCACCGCTTGATTAACCGTGTAATATCCTTGGGTGAATTCTATTTGTCGGGAGCGTTCTTCCGTGATAGACATGGCCGAGATAGCAATATCTATCTTGCCTGAAAGAATTGCCGGGATCAGATTGTCAAAATCTAAATCAATGATTTCATAAGGTTGCTCTAGCTTTTCGGCAATTTTATGTGCCAAATCTACATCAACGCCCACGTAGGCGCCATCGACTTCGGAGCCAAAGGGCGGGAAGTTCATATTCATGCCAATTTTTAAGGTGGGTTTTTCTTTGGGGCTGCAGGCTGCCAAAATCAGGCCTGCGAGAACGATCAAAAGGAATTGCATCCTAAGACTCATCTGGTTCCTCCTATGTGAGTAGGGGCTACTGTGCTTGTTAAGGTCTATCGGGACAAAGCGTTTATTGCTCAATTTCTTTTACAATTAGCTTATTTCCATGGATATCCAGAATTTCAACTTTGGCTCCTTCGGCTATAGCGCTATGATCTGCGGTAGTTGCCACCCACTCTTCACTGCCCACTTTGGCGCGGCCTCTGCCATCTGCGGGGATGGCCTCGGTAACAAGGGCCAGCTTTCCCTTGAGGGCGAATACGTTGGTCTGAGGCCCGGAGTCGGCCAGAACTCTTTTGCCAAGTCTGCGCATCAAGAGAAAAGCTATGAAGCTGATAATGGCAAAAATAAGAATCTGCAGCCATAAATATCTTTTTACAAAGGGAGATAGAGCCAAAAGTCCGGTAATAATGGCTCCACTTCCCAGAGATAGGAAGAAGAAAGCGGGATCAAAGATCTCGATTATGATAAAGATGATACCGAGTATCAACCAAATGTGCCAGGCAAGCAGTGCCATGATAATCTCCTAATGCTTATTTTTTACCCTTCCTCTGAATCTTTTTGCTCAGGTGAAGAGCCTTTGTCTTTGTATATACGTTTAATCTTACGTCTGCTATTGCCATATCGGGAAGAATAGCGAGAATAATCTGAGTATCCGCCATAGCCGCCATAGCTGCCATCTCCAGTGACCCTAGGGCCACGAATGCCCAAAGCGGCAAGGAAGTACATCAAAAGCTTGGTGCCATAATAGATTAGAACCGCAGCGATGCTAAGAATGGCAAGCCATGTGAGGAAACTTTTGGTAAGGGCCTTGACCATGATGACCCATCCTCTGGATTTTTGTTCTGGCCTAAGGGTAAGATACAAGAGCACGTTATCGCTATTGCGCAGCTTATCAAGGTTGTTGCGGGAGGCTTGAATCAGGCTATGCAGAGCTTCTTTGCGGTCGTTTTGTTGAGTGGAAGGCTGGCGGATTTTATTTAACTCAGCCAGTTCGGTTTCGTAGGATGTCAGTTTCCCGCTTTCGTTCTCAAAATCAAGATTCACCAAAGCAGTGTCAATTTGTTCCACTTGGGGACCTACAGTGCCCAAAGTTTGCAGCTCATCGATCACAGTATAGAGTTTATCTTGTGAAATCGTAAACAGATAAGCTCCAAAACTGCCTTCATTTTGTTTGCGAATCCTCTGTTTAGCATACTTATCCATAATCAGACTGATGCCTTCTTGAGCCTTTAAGATGTTGTTTGAGCTAAAGCCAAGCTTAGCTTTGTTAATAAATTTAAGATCACGGTATTCATTGGCACTTGGCTTGAAATCCATGCTTGGGGCTTTAGTTCCTTTGCCTTGAAATTCAAACAAAGTAATCGCTACGGCCAGAAACATTACAAAGACGGCAACGCCTTTTACTCTACGTCTTGAAGATTTATCCACATCTTCCCCTTTCTTTATTATAGTTTTCTAAGTTCTTCAGCGTGTCTTAAGGCGGCATCAGTGAGCTTGCCGGATAGCATTCTGGCCAGCTCCTTGGTGCGCTCTGCTTTGCTTAAGACGCGCAAGGTTATAGTCGTTTTAGTATCGCCGAACTTTGTTACAGCGATATGAGTATCTGCATGGGCTGCGATCTGAGCCAGGTGCGTAATGCAAAAGACCGGATGACGGTCTGCAATCTTGCTGATGCAAGCTGCCACGCTTTCAGCGGTTTTCCCGCCGATTCCGGCATCGATTTCATCCAATATCAGCAACCTGGGAGCTTCGCGAGCCACAATCACTTCCTTGATTCCCAATAGGATACGGCTCAATTCCCCGCCACTGGCCACGGCCGAAAGTGCTTTCAGACTGCTGCCGACATTGGCGGAAAACAAAAGCTCTATCCTATCCTGTCCGCTTTCTGTAAAGGCAGACAGGGAATCTGATTGTAAAATCTCAAGCTGGGGTTTTTTGTCAATGTCAATTTGAAGCTTAGCGTCTTTCATGGCCAATTGGCGTATGCTATCTTGAAGCTCACGGGCGAGTTTTACGGCCGCTTTCTGCCTTGCATCGCTTAATTGATCGGCCAGTCTGACCAGCTCTTGAGTATCTGAAACTACTTTGGCATTAAGCTTTTTGATGGATTTGTCTAGGTCTTCCATAGCAAAGATATCCTGCTTTCTTTGCAGAAAAAGCTGTTGCAATTCTTCCACAGTTTTGACCTTGTGTTTGTGTAAAAGCTCGTTAATCGTATCCAGTCTGGCTTCGATAACCGAGAGGCGGGCAGGATCATAGGCCAGGCTATCACTAATGTCAGATAGGCTGGAAGCTACTGCACGCAATGATTCCATGGCTTCCAAAAGCGCTTGTGCAGCATTCTCCAGGGCAGGATTCAGGGTTTTAAAACCCTGCAGTTTATTGCTGTATAAGCTGAGTTGATCAAAGATGCTGTCTTCCCTTTCAAAAGTCTCCTGCTTCATGCTCTGGCTGAGCTCCAGGATATCGAGACTGTGATTTAGAAGCTCGTATTCCTGTTCTAAGCGGGTATCTTCACCGGCCTTTAAGGCAGCCTTTTCGATCTCTTCATGCTGATAGCGATACAGCTCCAGCTTCTGTCTTTGTTCATTTTGTTGCCGTATCATGTCTTGCAAAGTTTGGCGCTGAGCCTTGATCTCACGGAATCTTTGGGCAAAAGTCTCTCTTAGCTTGATAGTATCGGCATAGCGATCAAGCAGATACAGCTGATGAGAGCTTGAAAGCAATTTCTGCTGATCGCGTTGATGATGAAAATCTATCAATAGGGTCTTGAGCCCCTTCATCACAGCTGCGCTAACTTTTCTGCCGCCTATATAATAAGAGGATTTCTTCCCCACAGATATTTCACGGGCTAGGATCAGCTCTTCTTCACCAGGGGCATTGATCTGTTGCAGATAGTCTATCAGTTCTGGGTCTTGTGCAGGCAGGAAAGTAGCTTCCAGATAGATGGCTTTGCTTTTGTCAAAGGCTTCCAGGCCTGAAGCACTTTCGCCAAAGATCAGGCCGATGGAGCCTATAATAATAGATTTTCCGGCTCCGGTTTCTCCTGAGATCACGGTAAGTCCAGCCCCGAATTGCAGACGCAGCTCTGGAACCAGAATATAGTTCTTGATATAGATTTCGCTCAGCATTTACTTTCCCAGATGCATTTTATTGCGCAAAATGCGGTAGAAGGTGCGTTTGGAGAGTTTGATGAAGTTTACATGTCTTTTGGAGGCAGTGACGTGAATCTCATCCTGATCTTGAATGGGGCAGACGTTGCTGCCATCTATCTGCAGCCAGGCCTGCTCAGAAAGACTGTGGATTTTCATGCTCAGTTTTTCTTCGGCGGGGAAGACCATGGGGCGGATTGAGAGCAGATGCGGATTTAGGGGGCTGAGCACCATCGCTTTCATCTGTGGAGCGAGGATAGGCCCGCCGGCAGCGAGAGAATAAGCTGTGGAACCGGTAGGAGTGCTTACTATCATGCCATCGCAACGTGCATCAAAGACATAGCGTCCGGATGCAAAGATGCGGGCATTGATCAGGCCAGGATTTTCTCCTTTATAGACTACGGCATCATTGAGGGCTTCATATTGGAGTATCTGCTGTTTGTCACGCTTCAAAGTGCACAGAATCAGCATTCGGGAGAGTATCTTGTATCTGCTATCCACCAAATCCCGGATTGATGCGCTGATTTCAGGCAGGGTGCTTTCAGAAAGAAAGCCCAGATAACCCAGGTTGATCCCCAAGATCGGGGCATCGGTCTTAAGAGCCAGCTCCTTGGCCCGCAGTATGGTGCCATCTCCGCCAAAGACCAGGATGCAATCCATGGGAGGCATTCCTGTATGAGCATCAAAATCCACAGTCTGCACGGGGTCTTTGAAGAAGCTCTGTTGGGAAATGTCGCCAAAGAAGCTCATTCCTGCGTCTTCTCTGCTTTGGATTCTATCTTCTTCTCTGAGGCGGATCAAGAGGTCGAAGATGCTCTTTTTATCTGCAAAAGCAGGGTTGATATAGACGGCAAAATTCCTCATAGGTTATCCATAATCCAGCGGTAAGATTCATAGCGATCAGGGTCTATCTCCCCTGATTCCAGCGCTTTCAGGACAGCGCAATCATCATCCTGCATGTGCCTGCAATCCCGAAAGCGGCAGCTTGGATAAAAGCGGTCAAAGCCGGGGAAGACCTTGGGGATCAGATCGATGTCTTTACGGTTCAAATACGCAGTTTTAACCCCCGGGGTGTCGATCAGGTGCCCGCCAAAATCCCAGGGCAGCATGGTGGTTTGGGTAGTGGTGTGTCTCCCTTTTTCATTGAAGTCACTCACTTCTGCGGTGATGAGCTCGAGCCCGGGTTGCAGGCTGTTTATCAGGGAGCTTTTGCCTGCGCCGGAGTGTCCTGAGAATACCGAATCTTTATCTTTGAGTTCAGCTTTTAGCTCACTAATCCCTTCTTGGGTAAAGGTGGAGGTCAAAATCACCTTAAAGCCAGACTGCTCGTAATAAGCGATGCCTTCTTTGAGCTCTTCAAAGTCTTCGCAGAGATCGATTTTATTGATTACGATCAGGGGAGTGACATGATGAACTGCGGCCAAAATCAGATAGCGATCGATGAGTCCCGGCTTATACATCGGCATCCGCCAACTACTGGTAATGACCAATTGATCGATATTTGCCGCTACCAGAATCTCTTTTTGAAAGCTGCCGGAGTCATAGCGGCTGAGC
Organism: Candidatus Cloacimonadota bacterium; assembly: GCA_023230795.1. Lineage (GTDB taxonomy): Bacteria > Cloacimonadota > Cloacimonadia > Cloacimonadales > Cloacimonadaceae > UBA5456. Next base: position 2,875 of record JALNWR010000047.1, on the reverse strand, counting down.
CTGTTTTTGCGGGGCAGGATGTTCACGATTCTATAGTCTGGCGCCAAAGACATATCCACTTTCACATAATCACCCACAGCGAGCATTGAGGTGCTTTGATAGCGAAATTGTTTAAGCCTGCCTCCGATTGAGGCCAAGACCTGCTCTTCCTGTATCTTCACCAGGCACCGGTAATTGCTCATTACAGCCATTACGCGTCCCTTCTTCAGATTCGTTTTGCTTGTGGGGGTCTGGTCTTGTCTGGTATCTATACGAGCTGTTTTATATGTGTCTGAAGAGCGCGCTTCATCCAGGATATCAGCATCCGGCAGGTCAATATTTTTTAACCTGCCGGTATAGCGTGCTCTGCGTTTCTTATCTTTTTGTTTCACTTTTTAAATACAGGGGTAATCTCATCAAAGAGGTCTGCCGCAGCTCTGATATTGGCCTCATTACCAAATATTGCGTATTGGTTTTGATCCATTAGAGCTTGGATCATATCGGCATAGACGCGCAAATCCTCCAGCTTGCAAGCCAATACTTCTTCGCGGATCTGCTGCCGGTCTTCTTGAGTAAAGCCAGTGAGATAATCCATATCTGACTGAAGGCCTGTAGCTTCGGGTGTCTTGGGATAATCCTGCTGAGAGATATCGCCGAGGATGTATTTATCCATTTCGCGTTTTGAGCATTTGAAAGAGCGGATAAAATCTGGCACTTTGTCATATACCTCCAGGGTTTCGCGCAGATTGGGGTCACGGTAGGAATAAAAGAACTGATATCCATCCAGAGTAAATCCAGCTCCTCCTCCATAGGCTCCGCCTTTGACGCGCAATTCCTTATAGATGTATTCATTACTGAGGATGTTTGACAGAACTCTCAAGCGGCCGGAATAAGGATAGCCCTTGCGGAAATAATTACCGCCCTTTACCACGTATTGTATCTTGACCGGAGCAGAGATACCCTCATTTACCACTCTGGTTTCAAAGCCATGCGGAACAGGCTCAAAGCTTGCTTTGGAAATCTTTTCGCTAAGGATAGGAAGGTTTGAAATAGCCTTTGGCAGCAGCTCTTCATCGGCAGTGAGGCTGATGATGGCTTTTTGGATGGTAAAGAAATGCTCTTGTACCCATTTCAGCTCTCCGATGATATGCTCAATATCTTCGTCCATTTTACTCTCCAGTTCGCAGAGGAAATGCAGATAATCCAAACCTACGATCTTATCTTTCCAGCTATGAAGCTGTGAGAATGGGGCAAACATGCGATTGATAGCAACCGTCACTCCCCGCATGATCACAAATTCCTCGGTGCTGGCTTTGATTTCCCGGATTAAGGATTTGAGCCGGGAGGGATTGTCAAATACAGGCCTTAAGGCATATTCTGCAGTCAAGTCCATCAGTTGGGGAATCTTATCTGCCACCGCTTTGCCGGTGAGGATCATTTTTGGTATGATTTCATCCGGCGTCTGATAGCTATTGAAGACATCGATGCCCAGCTTGATTCCTCCGGTGGAATTGCGAATCTCATTTTCCAGATCACCATAGCTGTAATTTTGCGTATTTAGCTGTCCTAAAAGCTGGGTATAAAGCTTCAGCCAGGGCAGATTCATCTGATTTGCATGTGTCAGGTCAAAATAGACCTTAAGATACAAGATGCCATTGGTCTGCAGAGGATGCTTCAGCAGGGTGTATTCCTCATGAGGCTCTTCTTCACAGGGCATGGAGGCTGCTTTGGGATCGACGTCGTCCAGGCTGAGCAGCGGGATTTTCAATAGGTCTTCTTCGCTATCCGGCTCTTCCTGCCAGATTTTCAGCTTTTCATTATAGCGAATCAAATCCTGAATCTGCTCTTTACTCAGAGTCTTTTTATACTCGGCAAGCCTGGCTCTGATTTGCTCATCCTGTTTGGCTATCAAGCCGGGCACAGGCTCAAAGTGGATTTCACTGGCATGGGGGTTGCTGAGGCAAAATGTATCCAATAGCTCTTCATAGACCGGTGCGTCCAGGCCTTTGCGAAGGTGGGCGAGATATCCTTCAAAGGCCAGCATATCGAGGGGATCGCCGCCATGATTCCACATTCCAAAGCAGTACAGATTGTAAAACAGTCCCTTGGGAAAGCCTTGCATCTGGGCTTCACGCAGGAAGAACTCCTTGGAGTTTATCAGCGCTTCAATGAGTTTCTTTTCAAATCCTGCTTTGACGATGCGCTGCATTTCTGTTTTGATGAGTTTGCTCAAAGTCTCCAGATTTTCTTTTTTGACCTGTTTGCAGACTATGCTTATCGTAGGTTGCAGGATGTCGTTCATGATGGATATTTGCGAATCTTTACATAGGCCGGATTCCCTGATCACAGCCTTGAGGGGAGAGGCCGGTGTAAGCATCAGCAGCTCTGTAAGCAGGGACGCCTGCGACGTCAGCGCTTTGTCCGTGACCTTACCATAGGTATAGTTCAAGGCCAGATAGTATTGCCCCTTTGGGTCTTTATCGTCTGCCAGGGGGTATTGATGTTTCAGCATTTTGGGCTGGGGGAATGGCTTTTGGGCTGGAAATTCCAGGCGTATTCCCGGATCATCAAATTCCGTAAGGTATTCATTGTCGATCAGCTTCAGGCAGGCCTGTATATCCATATCTCCATAGAGCCAGATCTTGCTGTTTGAAGGATGGTAATATTTCTGATGAAAGGCCAGGAATTTTTCGTGAGTGAGCTCAGGGATCGCATCGGGATCGCCCCCGCTTTCAAAGCCATAGGGGGTATCCGGAAATTGGGTATGTTGACAAAATCTGTTTACGATGCTATCCACAGAGGAAAAGGCACCTTTCATCTCGTTGTAAACCACACCTTTGTATTTGATCTCATCATCTTCCTGAAAAAGCTCATAGTGCCAGCCTTCCTGATCCAT
>JALNWR010000046.1 GCA_023230795.1 Candidatus Cloacimonadota bacterium | reverse complement strand
AGGCGTAGAGCTTTAGCTGTCCTTCTATGAGGGGGACAAATTCTTCTTTGGTTCTGCTTCGGGTGTTATACAGCTTCATGTTTGCTCCGTGGGTTTATTTGTAGATTACGAGGCGTTCGCGCTTTTCGATGCTTTTGCCTTCTGAAGTTTTAGCGCGGACGCGGATAAAATAGGTATTATTGGCCAGTCTGGCACCAAATTTATCCCTGCCATCAAAGTGAATCTGGTTGAAGCCAGGCTGAACATGGCTTTTGATTCTGCGAATGCGTTTGCCACTCATGGTAAAGATGTCCAGCGTGACATCAGAGGCTTCGGAGATGATGAAGGTGATATGTGCTTCATCTTTTACGGGATTGGGATAGATGAGCAGGTTTTCCATGGATATGGGGCCAGATTGTCTGGCTACAAAATGCACTTCAGCTACCTGCGGCAGATTCTGATTGTCAAAGGCGATGATCTGGACGCTGTGCGGTCCTTCACTGAACTTTGGTAGCTGATAGGTCAGGGTACCCTGAGTGTAAGAATCGGTATCATACTCAAAGTACTGGGTGACCGAAATGGGATTCAGAGAATTGTCTATCACCAAAAGGATATTGTGTCCGGCGCTACTGGTCAGATTGATGCCATTATCATCCGAGATCTTGGCATAAAGCAGGGGGGACCTGCTTACCGTGTCTCCTTCTCTGAAGTCATAGGAGCCCAGATATATGGATATTTCAGGGGGAGCTTCATTGGGGGGAGCATCCGGCAAAATCTCGCTGGAAAGCGGCAGCGGATGATGGTAAGAAATGTAATCCTTGGAACTTGTTTCATCCCAGATATAGCTGAGCACGAGGCCGCTATCTCCACTGAGTATATCATCCGGCACCAGGAAAGCAGCAAGAAATTCAGAATTTTCTACCGAGACCGATCCTCTGAAGATCTGCGGGCCTCTTTGATCCACCTGAGTAGTATTTATCGTATAGTTGCGATTGCTGTCATAGGCCATAAACTGGGCTATTCCATTCAGCCCCGTTTGGCTAAAGTTTCCGCTGAATCGGGCATTTTGGCGGGGATGAAGTGTATCCATTCCCAAGCTTTGCTCGTCCAAAATAAGGTCTGTGCTTCGTTCTGGGGGGACAATAGGCAGATAAGGATCGCCCAGGATCACATAGACGTCGTTGTTCCTGACAGCAGTTGAGCTGGAATTGGAATAGCGGAATTTGGCATCTATCAGGGCTTCTCCTATGGAATAGTAGCGGTTGACCATATTGGGTATAAAGAATCCCATCAACGAAAGATTGGGTATGGAATGGCTCAAGCGTGTGGCTCCCACAGAGGCGATGGCTCCTGCGTTATTCATAGTAACTGTTTTTTGTCCCAGACTCTCATAAGCCCAATGGTCAAAGGTGCTTACTTCACAGGAAGCGGCTATGAAAAGGGGCAGTTTATCGCTATTGTGCAGGCGTCCCAGATCGGTGGCGACATTAAAATAATCTTGCATACCGAGGATATCAAAAGAACCGTGACCTACGTAATACCACAGCAATTTTCCGCTATTGATCTCATCTATCAGGGCATCGCGCACTTTGGGTTTGTTCAAAAACTCATCGAAGTCATATTCAGTGGCAAAGATCTTGCTTTGCAACACAGAGGGGTTCAGCTGCCTGGATATCCACTGCATATCGGAAGTATGTACCCAGTCTGTAGTGCTATTGCCATTTACATTGTCATCAGCCAGAAGCACAACCTGATTGCGCCACAAACCGGGAGTGGGATTCTGGGTGTAATTTTGGAAGTTGGCTAACATGTTTGAGAGCTCACTGGCGTTTGCCACCGGATACCTGCCCACTGCGATTTCAGGGTATCTGTCATTAGTAAGCATGGTAAAATAGTCATCTGAAGAGGCGTAATTACTGGGGTTTTGGTAAACTATTACTTTGTTTTTGTTCTGAGCCATACCAGAAAAATTGCGCCAGTCCATAGTGCCCAGTCCCAAAAGGGTAAGCCCTTGCAGGGCAGGAGTAGGGGCATTGAAATAGATGTATTTCAGGTATTGGCGGATGGCGCCGGGGTCTGGATGTCCGCCATTGAACTGATTGAAGATATCTTCCTGAAGCAGCACCTTGCTATGGTAACCCCAGTTTTGCCGGTACATATCTGCCAGAAGATTGGCCTGATCTAGAAACTCCGCGTTTGTGACTATCACACTATGGATGGGGCCAAAGATCTGGCTCAAGTCTAAGGGGTCCAGCTTTTGAAGCGAGACCGGACTGAAGTATTCATTTGGCTTTGAGATGAAGAACTGGGTAGAGGCTCCACCAGTGGATGAAAAAGTGAATCCGCCTTCCGTCATAGTAACAGGAAGCTGGCTGATCACGCTGGAGCTGCTTTTCTTGAAGACCTTCAGATCGGCAGCAGAGCCGCTGAAGACATATTTTACGCCCTGTCCCACGAGGGACAGGTAGGCATTGGCAATATACTGGTGATTGGTCTTGATCAGTTTCCGGGAGTATGTAATCTGGTAGTAGTCCAGAAAGAGATTGTCCATAAGGTTTGGCCTGTGTACCCGGATCGTGATGCGGTTGTTACCATTTTGAAAAGCAGAGGTTTCCTCACTGAAATCAAAGACATTCAGTTTTTCCCAGTGCCAAAAATCATAATTTTCGGTTTCCCTGATGATCTGCCCATTGACATACACGCTGATAGTGTGAGTAGTAGCGGACTTGATGTTTTCCTGCTGCAGGCGAAACTTTAGAATCTGGTCTTCACTGGGGTCTAAATCCGTAAGATTTACATCGAAATTATAATCCAAAGTAGAAGAGCCAAACAGCCGGCTCATAAACCAGGTAAAACCTTCCTGCTCACGCCTGTGCCTTTCTTCCTCCACATGAACTACCTGGCGGTGATACTCCACTACACTGCTCACATTCTCAAGTTCGTTATCCAGCTGAATACGCAGGGGTGCCTGCTCAAAATCGCCGGCAAAAGTGAGCCAATACACGGCATTGTGCGAATACGGATTGTGATATATTTTATCTGTATTTACTGAAAAGGTGGCATTTTTATCGTAGCCAGTGCGGTCTGAGCCATGGAAGAGTATGTAGTCTGAGGGATCGAAGCTGCCGTCTTCTTCGCCGATTATCTGAATGGGGATCTCGGTAAACTGTTCCCCTGCATAGAGTGCGGTATGCGGCAAGGCCTTGCCAAAAGTGCTGAAGATGCGAAAGCTGCGCGGGTCTATCTCAGAAATGGGGAATCCCGTGAGCTGAGAAGGATTGATGCGATACATGCCGGCTTTGTCGGTCTCTATCTTCATCCACCAGGGGGAGCGGGAAAAATCTGCATAATTGACCTCAGAGCGTTGCCGGGTATACCAAAAGCTGGCATCCTCAGAATTGAGCAATTGCTTCAGGACAAGCGAGGCCATGGGATCATCGCGTTTGGGGCTTTTGGCCTGGGTATTCCCCTGAAGCGTGATCTGCAACCTGGCAGAGCTTATGATGTCCACAGTTTTATCGCCATCATAGCGGAAGGGTCTGAGCACAAAGATGGCAAAGGGATGTCCGCGGAAAAGGCCGGGAGCCAGTTTTTGGATGAATTCTTTGTCGCCAGAGCGGTACTGCTCTTCGTTTATCTCATATTCAAAATCTGAGATTCCGCCATTTTTGATTATCTTGGCTACAGGGCTGAGGCGGTTGGGCAAAGTGATGCGGCTCTCAGTACTGGAGATCAAAGTGTAGCTGGCATCACCATCTGGAGGAATTCCGATCTTAAACTCAAGCTCCGGTAAGGATGGCATTCCCGGTTCCTGTGGATAGCCAGCCTGACTCAGTATGATGCTGGAGAAGCCTTGTTGCTGAAGAATCTCATATTCATCAAGGGTAAAATCCACTATCAGATTGCGGCCATTGCGCTCTACTACTGAAAACTTGGCCATGGCAAAGCCGCAGGCCAGCACCAATAAAGCGATTATCGTGAGGCGTTTCATTGTTCTTTCTTGACAGTAAAAATCTTCTCCAGTATATAGATCAGCATGTAGAATATCCCCGTAAAAATGAATATCCCCAGCATGCCCTGGCCTAAGATCCAGAGCGATTCTTGCACGGTTTCTAATCTTGTAAGCATCATGTATAACATTTTATTACCTCTTATGTATGGTAAGACCTGCCGCTGGATATCATCATCGCGCGGTAAATCTGTTCGATCAGGATCAGGCGGGACAAGCGGTGAGTGAAGGTCATGCGGGAGAGGCTCATCTTAAATTGAGCCCTTAGGGCTAAGTCTTCACTCGTGCCATACACTCCACCGATCACAAATACGATTCTCTTCTTATCTGATAATTTAGTCAGAAACTGCGAAAACTCAAGAGAAGATTTCTCTTCGCCCCGTTCTTCCAGCAAGATTACATAATCATCCTCATCCAGCCGGGCCAGCACCTTTTTGCCTTCTTTTTGGATTACCTGTTGGCTGCTGCCTGTCTGTCTGATGCTGATATCCATCAATTGCAGGATTTCAAGCCGGCAAAAGGGAATCAATCTCTTTTGAAACTCACCCAGGGCTTCACTCAGCCAGCGGTCTTTATCTTTCCCGAGCAGGATGATTCTGATATTCACAGTACTTAGAGTATGCAGGCCAGGCTGAGCGCCATGCACAGCATCTTGGTCTCACCGTCATCGGCTCTGGAGGGGATGAGGATTGGGGCTTTGGTGCCCATCACTATATGAGCTACGCGGTATTTACAATAGTAAGTGAGCATCTTGCCATAGAAGTTTCCAGCTTCGATATTGGGCACTATCATGATATCAGCTGCGCCTCCCACAGGGCTACTAATGCCTTTCAGGCGGGCGGCAGTTGCATCCACTGCGTTATCAAAAGCCATGGGTCCTTCTATGGTGCAGCCGGGAATCTGCCCACGCTCGTTCATTTTGGATAGCAAAGCGGCATCCAGGGTTGCCGGCATCTTGGGGTTCACCACTTCCACGGCTGTTAGCACTGCCACTTTGGGATTGGTGTTACCCAGATAGTGGGCTACCTGAACCGCGTTTTTGATGATGGCGATCTTTTCTTTCAGTTCGGGCAGGATGTTTATCCCACCGTCGGTCATCAGCTTGATGCCATCGGGATGTTCATAAGCCAATACATCCGAGATCACATCGCTGATTCTGAGGCCATTCTCCTTGTCCAGCACTGCTCGCAGCAGCATGGAAGTATCGGTCTTTCCTTTCAGGATGAGATCGCCTTTCCCGGAGTTGATCAGCTCCACAGACTTTCTGGCTGCAGCGTTAAGATCAGAGCCGGTATCCACGATCTCAAAGCTATCAGCATGTTCGGGGGACATTTTCTGCAATAGTTCCTGTATGGCTTTGGCGTCTCCCACCAGGATGCTTTCGGCCAGACCTTCTTTTTTGGCCAGGATCGCAGCGTCCAATACGCTCTCGGTTTGGGCCGCGGCGATTACGGCTGTGCCGCGGCGGGCCTCTTTAACTCGCATGATCAGTTCATCAAAGTTCTTTATCATAGACGGGCTCCTTATATGATTTGTAAGTTCTGTATTTAATAATCGTAGTGTTCAATGAATTCATCTAAAAACGCGTCTTCTTCGGGCTTCATGTGTACCAGAATCTTCTTGAGCGCTTCTTTCTGGATTTGGCGTACCCTTTCCCGGGAAAGTCCCATTACTTCAGCGATCTGGGCGAAGTTTTTGGATTCTTGCTTTTCATTAAGGCCAAAGTAGGTACGGATGATCTCTGCTTCCCGTTTTTCAAGCTTGTCTATAGCCTTGTGTATGCGTTTGTTGAGGCGTTCTTGTCTATATAGCTGCTGAGGATCGAGAGCTTCTGTGTCGTGCATAAGATCGCGAGTCGAGAAATCCTGAAAATCGTTAGTTTTCAGCACATCGTCATAGGAGAAAGTATCTGGAATCTGGGTTTTGATAAGCTCAATAGATTTTTCGGTAATATTAAGGAAGTCTGCGATCTCCTCGGTGCTGGCTTTACGGCCGGTCTCCGAATATACCCGTTCTTTGGTGGCCTTGATCCTGTGGGCGGTACTGGATTTCCCCAAGGGCACCCGTATGAGAGAGGACTTCTCGGATACCGCCAGGGTGATGCGCTGCTTTATCCACCAGATAGCGTAAGAGATAAGCTTGATATTCTTGTCTGGATCAAACTTTTCTATAGCTTTGATTAAGCCGATATTGCCTTCGCTGATCAGTTCAGAAAGGGGAAGGCCTCTGTTTTGATAACGGGCAGCGATCTTGACTACAAACTTGAGATTAGCCTGGATCAATTGATTCATGGCATCGGTATCTCCATCTCTGGCTTTGAGGGCCAGCTCATGTTCCTCTTTACGGGACAGCGGCTTAAACTTTGAGATATTTCGCAGATAATTCTGTAAGGCTTTATCGGCAAAAACATTTTCTCTTCTTGGTCCTTTTGACATATCCTACCCCTTATTCTAAAGGCAATACCTTACGAGGGTTAATGGCTTTTCCCTTGATCCGGTATTCAAAATGAAGGTGAGACCCACTGGCATTGCCTGTGGAGCCTGCCATGGCTATATGTTGCCCTTTTTCCACTTTATCGCCAACGTTCACCAGATTCTTCTCGTTGTGCGCATACACAGTCATCACAAAATCCGGATGCTCCAAAACTATCACGTTTCCATAAGCGCCCTGCACTCCGGAATATACTACCGTACCATCCAAAACAGCATAGATAGGGGTGCCGTTTTTGGCTGCAATATCGATCCCTTTGTGGGGTTTACCATTACGCAGCCCATATTCGGAGATAACTCTGCCTTCCACGGGCAGGGCCAGATCGCTGCGAATCTTATCTTTCTTCAGCAGATCTTCTTCGGTAAGACGGTCCAGCGCAGCCTGATCTGCCGGTCTGGGACTTCCGGCCAGATAGAGCTTTTGTCCTACAGTCAGATTATTTGAGCTCAGAGAATTCAGGCGTTTCAGCTCATCCACGCTGGTGTTATTTTCGCGGGCGATGCGAAACAGGGTATCCTTCGGCTGAACTATATAAACCTTTTCGATTACCACCGTCTCTTCTTCCTGAGCAGGACTGTCCTCCGGCTGGGAACGGGCAGCAGCTTCCGGCTGTATCTCAGAGGCTTCGGCAGGGTCTTTGATGATCAGACGTTGACCTGGATAGATAGATACATTGGCATCGGGAAAGTCGTTCCACTTTATCAGATCATTCAGGCTGATATCGTGCGCCCGGGAGATCCGGTATAGATTATCTCCCCGCTGGATCTGATAAAAGAAATCAGGCGATAGGGAAGAGCGGGGAATGCGGGGGAGAGCTGCTTCTGGGCTGGGCCGTGCGCTCTGTTCTGCTGCAGCTTGCTGTTCTGGCAGAGCCTTTACTTTTAAGACCTGGCCGATAGAAAGATTCGTATCGTTAAGTTCATTTATCCTCTGGATTTCTGCTACAGTCATATTATATTTACGGCCAAGCCCATAAAGGGTGTCTCCTCTTTTTACCACGTGATCTTGCATTTGAGCACACGCCATAAGAGGCAGAAAGGTCAGCAGCATCAATAGCCAGATATATCTATAGAATTTCAAAATCATTATACTCTTTGGGTTTATCTATTAGTTCAGTTCTCAAGGTATCCACACGGGAGAAAAAAGTGCCACGGCGCAAGAGCTCGCAGTAAAGCTCAAGGTCTCTGTCATCGGCATCTACAACGATACACACAGAGCCATCCGGAAGATTCCGGACACAGCCTCTAAGACCCAGTCTCAAAGCCTGTTTCTTCGCAAAATAGCGAAAGCCGACGCCCTGTACGCGTCCTTGTAATATTATCTCCCATTGTGGCATACTTACTCTCTTCAAGCTTTTGAATCTTTCTATTTGAGCTCGTGATATTTGTCAAGGATTCGTTTCATGGTATCAAGTAGAAACGGTATTCCAGCGCTTGGCAGCCTTATCGTAGCAGCTCTGTAAACAATAAAATAGTTCTGCAATCAATCTGCCTGGCCCTTATTGCATGAAGTCAAATAAGTCAAGCAGCAAGACCGGGTGAACCTTAAAATTCAGCCTTCAACTCCCGCAGCATAAGATCACGCATAGCCAGATGCGGGTCTTTGCCATTGTATAAAATCTCATAAACCTGACTTACTATGGGCATATCGATGTTCAGCTTTTGGGCCAGTTGATACACGCTACGAGTGGTTTCCACTCCTTCTGCAACCATTTTCATGGAGGACTGAATCTCTGACAGACTTTTTCCCTGACCAATCTGAAAGCCCACAGAGCGGTTACGGCTGTGAGGGCTGATGGCTGTGGTGATCAAATCTCCGATACCGGACAATCCCAGAAATGTCTCCGGCCAGGCCTGCATAGTCTCGCCCAAGCGGCTTATTTCCACGATGCCGCGGGTGAGTAATGCTCCCATGGTGTTATCTCCAAATCCCAGTCCGCTGACGATTCCTGCAGCGATAGCAATGATGTTTTTTACCGCTCCGCCGATTTCCACTCCGGTGATATCCAGGCTACGATAGGCGCGAAAATACTGGTTTGAAAATACTGCCTGCAAGATGATCAAGAGCTTTTCATCAGATCCAGCAATGACCACTGTGGTCGGGAGTCCTTTTGCCACTTCTTCGGCATGACTGGGGCCGGATAGCACACAAATCTTATCATGGACAGCGGGGGGTAGCTCTTCCTCAAGGATTTTATCGATAGTTTTCAGGGTATTTTGCTCGATTCCTTTAGCTACATTGAGAATTGCTTTGAGCTTTGGTGAGAGCCAGATTTTTTCGGCTACAGAGGGCTGGATATTTCGCAGCGTAGAGCGGACAAATTGGGATGGAGTAGCGAGCAGGATCAGGTCACTACGATGCTCTGCTACTGTGGCGAAGGAATCTGTAAAGCTTACCGTATCTGGCAGGACGATGTCTTTGAGAAGGACAGGATTGCTGCGATATTGGTTCAGGCTGTCCAGGAAATCCGGATTATACTCCCAGACTAAGACATCGTGCTGGTTTTCCGCTAACAATTTTGCCAGAGCCAGTCCCCATCCTCCTCCTCCAATGATGGATATTCTCATTGCCTGATCTTTTCACAAAACTTGCAGAGGTCCTCGTCGCTTTCATCATCGTCAAAATCATCTTCTTCCTCTTCGTCGGCCACCCAATCAGGGCAAAAGAGCAGGTCTTCTTTGTAGTCCCAGCCATCCACATTGTCCAGGCCAAAACGCTCCAAAGTCTCTTCTTCCCAAAAGGAATAGTGGCACACGCCTTCAATATTCGTCCATACCAGCACAGGGGTTTTATAGTGCCTGATCTCAATCTTGTGGTTCTCTACCAGATCAAGGAATTCCCTGATCTTCTTTTTATCATTTTCGGCTCTAAAATCCATAACTACCTCAGTTCTTAAAATTTGTAACTAACCGCAGCAGAGAGGCGATTTTCGCTGAATTCTTTCAGACGCAGCACACTCGCGTTTGGTGATTCTACATTCCTGAATATGTGTAAGTAGTCAAGAGATAAATTCCATTTGGGATGTAATTTCAGATTTAATCCGGCATTAGTATTGTAGATATGATAAGTCCGACCGCCATACCAGTCACTGTTTCCTTGATAGTAACGGTCTTCTTTGCTTAGCTTTAGATAGGGTTGCCAGCTTTGATGTTTTGTGCTTTCTCCGCTAAGGGGCATAGACTTCAGACGCAAGACCCCGCGGTAAACATTGCTCTCATAACTGCCATCATCTGCAGCCAGGTCTTTGTATCCGGTGTTGTCGAACTCACGATAGCTGTAAGAACCCTGCAAGGAAAAGGATGGGAAGCTATAGCGGACTCCGAGCTCTGTAGTGAGGCGGTTTCCATCTGCCTCCACGAAATACTTGTTGTAATACAAGTCTTCATAGCGGATGTTGCCAAATGTAGTGAGCTTTTTCATGGGTCTCACCACCAATTCTGCTCTGTACAAATTGCGTTGATAGCTGTATTTCTCATTTTCGCTTGTACCATCACTATCCGTAAAATGTCGGTAATAAATATGGGGATAGTAGCCGTACAAAGTAGTCAGACTCCAGTAGTGACGGTCTATACGCATACGAAACAGGGCATCATGACGCTCTTTTTCGCTATTGCTCAGGTTTTGCTTGATTTTTGCAGTAACCGAGGGGGTGAAGGTCCACCAGCGATAGTGGATGGGATAATTCAGGTCTATGCGTGTGGCCAGCTGCAGATCGTCTGTGGTATTTACAAAATCCAGCTTGGGATCATCGTTTTTCCAGCGGGCATTATCATAATCTGAAAGCTGGAATACGTTATCGGTATATTCCACAGCGAGCTGGATTTCAGCTTCGATCTGAGCATAGGCATAGCCCAGACTAAACAGAAAAAGTCCGATGCACAAGATAATCGGCCGGAAATTTCTGCGGCGTCCCAAGGCTCTCGGACTGCGAATCTTCTCGCTACCTTCGTCTTTCAGCTCTTCCTGTTGATCTGGATAAACCTTTCGGGTAGATTCTTTGTCTAATTTCAGGTCTTCGCTTAAAGTCATTTTATTTTCCTATTTTTTTATGAAAACGGGGCGAGCCATAAACATGTGTTCGGTATCTGCCCGAAATTCATATTCGCTGCTTTCCGGATTATCCGGAAGCTCGATCTTTTTGCCAATGGTTAGATAGCGTACACCCTGAGCGCTGAATTTAGAAGATCTGGCCAAACTAAATTCATAGCTTTTCACCTTTTCTCCATTGTGGTAAAGGCTAAAGGAAGGCAAGCTACGGTCTGTAAGCCGCGCCCGCACATAAACCACGCAATCCCTGCTGTTATTCAAAGTAAATTTAAAGGGCTGGGTTTGATTGAAGCTGTAATACTCGCTACTGCTCGCGTTATGTGTGATATCGATCATCCCGGCATGGGCTGTGATCTGACGGCTGGGTTTACGCACTACCTTGGGCTTTGGCACAGGCTTGTACATCTCATAGGCGCGCATATATATGCTGCGCTGAAAACAAAGCAATTCAATGGACGCTGTGCCTTCAGGCAAGTCAAATTCTATGTCTTTATAAAAGTAATAGCCGTCCCTGAATTCATCCAGGATAAGGTCAAAAGGGGTTTCCACTTTATCGATTACCAAAAATATTCTGGGTTTACGCAGCTTTTCTATGCTGAAACTGCGTACTTGGATTATTGTGACATCTTCGGTTTTGAGGGTCATACTTTGTTCTGGTAAACTGCGATAGTACCAATGATTAGTACCCTCTATTTTGCGAATTCTACGGTTTCCGGGATTTTCAAAATCCATGATTCTGGTGCGATACTCTTGTGCGAAAGTCAGGCTGGCTATCAGGCTCAGCAGAATCATTATTATGTATTTCTTTATCATTAGATTAAACGTCTCCTATAATTCTTCGTCGGGGTCCACTATATTGCCCATAAACCGGCGGTCATGACGGTCGAAAACAATCACAGCTATAATGGCAGCTATCAGGATGGCCAGACAAATGCTGGCTACAGTAACATTGTGGATAGTCGAACTGAAGACAGTGCCTTCGCCTACTACTGGTTTTTCTTCCAGAGACAGACTAAGCTGATATTTATTTGCCCAGCGAATGATACGCCGGATGTGTAGAACGTTAATATTGCGCTTGGCCATCTTCATCATCACACCTTCGCGGTCAAAATTGCGCTCGGCAAGCTTCGTATTCAGACCCTCGGGAATCAATCTGGCATTGGGCTCACTGCCTACATTTGCCAGACCGCCGCCGATATTCACAAACAGACGATATCTGCTATCCTTATCTATCAAATTGTCGTAGGCCTGCATGTGCAGGTCCACGTTTTCTTCCAAACTGCCGCCCAGAATGAGGGGAACGTTGTTTCTGCTCATTGCGTCGCGCAAAGCGTTCATCCCATGATCAGAAAGTCCGATTCCTCTGTTTTCACTGCCGCCGATAGAGGCATAATTTGCTCCAAAGGACAGCATCCCTTTTTCCTTGAGTATGGCTTCAATATCCAGCCAGGTGAGCTCCTCTCTATTCGCTCCGTAAGAAGCGGAGGAAAGCGAGACTATGATGCTCGGCTCCAGCTGCATAGCCGTAAGCGCTGCATACAAGGCCAGGTTTACTGCAGGATTGGAACCGGTGATACCTATTGCCACATTGTCACCTGCTTTCAGACTACTAAGTTCTTCCACAAAAATGGCTGCAATATTGGGGTTGATAGCGGCTTGTTTTTCGGAAAGAAGACCGCGGTCTGTAGTGATAGAAGACAGCCTGGTGCCGATCAATCCGGTTTGGAAAGGATCGTTAATAGGGTCTATCTCAATGTCGCGAGCCTGAATCTCTGTTTGCAAAACATTCAGATAATCCTGCATCAGATTTACTGCTGTCAGCTTTTCTTCATAGTGATTGGTTCGTATCTCCACATAGCTGTGTGATGCTATTAAATATAGTATAATGGATAGGACGAAGAGCAGAATGAGTGATCTTCCTGATCTGAGATTGGGACGATACATTTTGCGAAACATCTTAAACCCTCCCGCCAAAGACTACCATCAATACCAGGCGCACCAATACCGCCGCAATGGTCATCGTAGATAGTGTTTTCCAAAAACCCTGGCGTTCAAACCAGTTTGCGATGAGGCCAGGCACGATGTAGCCTATAGAGGCCATCTGAAATTGGTAAATAGTGAATTCATGGATTACCATGATGCGTGAAGCCCAACCCAGGATAAAGCCAACCAAGATGCTCAGCACCATTCTGCGCTTGCCAAAAAGCAAGGTAAATTGACCCACTATGCGGATGACTCCCCAGGTGAGTAAACTGATGATCAGAGTACCCAAAATCTGCATAGGCTTATCAAGGTACAAGGCTATATAGCCCGGAACCACGATTCCACCGGCGGATGCTCCCAATAATTCTGAAAAGACAAGACTGATAATTACGCCGATTCCTACAGCGGCTTGAACTACTGCATCAACCACGATCAGCTCCTTTAGTTACTTTAGGTATTTTATGTTTAAAATTTGCCACAATCTGTGCTCCATACTTTATTTCACCGGCTATGTTTCCAATTCCCAAAACATGAGCCTCTTTGTCGGTAAGTTCCCAAACCTTCTGATATACTTTTTCCGGAAGCGGCTGCCCCAGAGCAATCAGCTTTTCCCTCTTTACTCCGTGGCTCAAAGCGTAAGCTTCCACCTTTTCATGAATCTCTCCAGTCAAAAGCAGATAATCATAATTTACATTGGCCAGACAATCCACCAATTGCTGAGACCGGAACAAACGGTCTGCACGTGAGTTTAATATAACAATAGTCGATGCCTGTGTTAACAGTGCTGTCACCATGTTGATAATGTAAACGGTGGACTCAGGATCATTAGCAGCAAAGACATTGTAAAAATGAATCTCTTTTCCCCGATCCGGAATGATATATTTCCGCAACGCTCCAGGGTCAGGACGTGCTTCCTGCATGCCTTTGAGCGCAATATCATGCGGGATGCCGGCCTCTGCGCAAACGGCCAAAGCAAGCTGCACATTCTCGATATGCTCGATATGGCGAAACTTTGCTAAGTCTTCGGGGCTTACCTCAATATGATCCGGCCTGCTGATCTTGCATTTGCGAGCATCAGCTACTTTTTTCAAAATGTGAAATTGGGCATGTTCCGAAGTGAAACATATCCCACCCACCGGAATGGTGTTTGCCAGACTCATGGTTACGCTCTGCACGGTACTACCCATCAAGTCTAAATGGTCTGGCCGGCAATTTGTGATCACAGAAATGGTGCTCTTTACAAATTTGCGTTCGGTAATCCATTGAAAGATGGGATTCACTGCCATGCATTCAATTACTATCGCATCCGGCTTTTCTTTGGCAGCATGACGGAAAATGTACTTCTGCTCGATAATGTTGGCACCTTGCAGACGGATAATAGCAGCTTCCCGCCCATCATGCAAGACCATACGCGGCAGCGTGCCGGTAATCTTGGCAATAGTACGTAGTCCCCCAGCCCGAAAGCCGGCCGCAATCAAACGTGTAACGCTGGATTTTCCCCTGGTACCGTTTACGTGAATCCGGATGGGAATCGAAGCCACATTCTTGCTATGTCGGCGATACTCCAAAGCCCAATGCAGGATCAGGATCAGAGTCGCAATGATCAATATTGTCATCTATTTCCTCATTATTTAAAAATCTCTATTACGTGTGGACGTAGTTATTCAATGCTGATAAATCCACGATAAAACTGTGTGCAATATCCATTCCACTCTCGGATAAATGTACGAAAAATGATTAAGAATCTGCATATTTGAGCGTTAATGACTAAGAAACTCTCCAGGGTCATTTTGCTATAAGTATGTTACATAAACCCTCAATCCTTCGAAAAAAGCCGCTACCCTCTCCCTATACTCCAATCCAGGGCTAATTCGTCTTTAACTCGATTCCACCCGAAGCTTCGAGTCACTTCGAGTCGAAATTAAGTTTAAATCAAATCCAAAGCATGAAAAGTGCTATGGTTTTGAGAGGAAAGAGCCGGCCACGATCTTCTATAATTCCCGATAAAAATCTCTCCAGAGCCAATCGTGGGATAGAAACTCAATTTTGCCTTGAAAGACTTTAGGTGCCGATTTTAACCGGCACGCCCCGGAGTAGCCAGCTCTCCAAGACTTTTTCCTGTCCTTTTAAGGCCAGGCACAGGTACCTATATGTTCACATTTACGATAGATT
>JALNWR010000045.1 GCA_023230795.1 Candidatus Cloacimonadota bacterium | reverse complement strand
GGTTATGGGGTCGTTTAGCCCTGCTTCAGCAAAAGCTTTCAGGCGCAGAAGGCAGCTGGGACACTTCCCGCAAGCCCGCTCTTCCGAGCTGTAACAGCTCCAGGATAGCTCAAACGGCGCCTTCAGGGATATGCCTTTCTGGATTATTTCTTTTTTGCTAAGATACAATACCGGAGTCTTGATCTGCAGATCAGCATCGATGGTGCCTTCCCGGATCAGTCTTGCAAAAGCCTCAAAGAAGCTCTGGCGGCAATCCGGATAGCCGGAAGAATCTTCCTGTACAGCTCCGATATAGATTGCCGTGGCTTGGATCACTTCTGCCCAGGCCGTTGCGGCACAGAGCATAGTGGCATTTCTGAATGGCACATAACTATTCGGAATGCCGCTGGGGGTATCTGCAGATATCTCCCGCGAGGAATCGGTAAGCGAAGACCCCCCAATCTCGGCCAGCCAATGATAATCAATCACCTTGGCGACTTTGGCCTGATAATGCTGTGCTATAGCACGAAAGCAGAACAGCTCTTTGTCTTGCGTTCTTTGTCCATAGCAAAAGTGCAGAAAATATAGCTCTTCATACTCCAATCTCGCGATTGCGGTTGTGACTAAAGAGTCCATTCCCCCACTCAGTAAAACGATAGCTCGTGTCATATTTTTTCCATTTTATAGTATTTGTGCACAATTTGAGCGCAGTGGCTTTCATGTCAAGCCCAAAGCGTTCTTTCTGTATGGGATCTCGTGGCTATCTCGTGTAAATAAGAGGATTTATATCTGTTATATTCACGTCGGTTCTATGATGACAGATAAGGGGGGAAAGCTCCGGGCAGGATTACAAGCAAGCACCGGATTCTCCCATCAAATACTGCCTACAAAGAAGAAGCCGCACCCAAAGGAGCGGCTTCAGATATATATAGGGGGTCTAAATCAATAGCCGGTTGTTTGGCTTAACAGGTTGTTCAGCACCGACAGACGGTTGTTAATATCGGCCAGACTTTCTGGTTCGATAGTCAATGTACGGGCTGTGGTAAGCTGTTGAATGGCGCTGCGGAAATGAGCATTAGCAGCGGCTTTGGCCTCATCACGTTGCTTGGAAAGCTGGGTAGCCTGGCGTCCCACTGCATCGGCAGCGCGTTTTTCCAGATCTACAAAGCGGTTATACTCCGTGGTTCCTCTGGATTGGCTTACGGTGGCCAGGATCACGTAGGGTTGATAGAGGCTGGGATCCTTTTGGATGGTTGTATTGGCAGCAGATTCTGCGTCATTGTATTTGCTTTGAGCCAAATAGATGCTGGCCAGATTCAGATAGGCCATGGGGTTATCTTCATCCACAGCGATCAATTGACGCATAGTCTCTATAGCTTTGGCATTGATAGCGTTTTTAGCTTCCTGATTTGTAGCTTCTGAAGCCTGATTTCGATAAAGGCTTACTACGTTCAGATAGGCTTGAACGTTATTGGGATTACTTTTGATCAGACCTTCATAGCGGGCAATGGCCTGATCCATGCGTCCGCTGCGTTGATATGCCACAGCCAGGCGTCTGGAGATGAGATCGTTTTCCGGGTAACTGTCATAAGCGCTTTCCAGATAGGGAAGAGCTTCTGCATAACGCTGTTGATCATAAAGCAGGAAAGCCAGGCGAGTCTTCACCAGGGAGTTATCTGCTTCGCTCTCAAGGGCGTTATCGAAGGCAGCTTGAGCTTTATCCATCTTGTCTGCTTCGGCATAAAGATTACCAATGGCCAGCCACAATTCTGCATCTTCATTGATCGCGGCGATTTTTTCCATCACGGCAATGCGTTTGAGATTTTCACCGGTTTTCTCATACATTTCGTTCATCATAATGAGGGCCTGATAGTGGGTGGGATCGATCTCGATGGCCTTGTTAAAATTCTCTTCTGCCAAAGCATAACGATCGGTTTTGTAATAGGTAGCACCGAGATAGTAATAGGCATCTTTATTTACCGGGTCCAGACCAATAGCAGCCTTAAGCTGTTTTTCTGCCTCCACATAATTACCAGCGGCATAGAAGTTTGTAGCAAAATTAAAGATCTTTTCCACTTCGGTGGAGATGAAGGTATCCAGATCACTCATCAAAGATTTATTCAGAGTTTCCCAACGTTCTTCTTTGATATTAGTTACGTTGAAATTTACCTGACGCAACTCCTGCGTACGGGTGCTGTAAAACTTCATTGCGATGGCAAAAAGATTGGCACGGGTAGATGAGATATTACCGGTAATGAGCACATTCGCTCCCAAATCTTCAGCTAATTCCTGCATTTCTTCGGGAAGCATATCATCTACATCCGGGATTCCATAGAGTTTAAATTCTTCTGCAACTGTTTCCAAATCCATCAATTCAAATTGAGGATAGCCGGAAAACACGTATTCCAGATCACGAACTTCGAGGATTTTGCGAATGTTACGGCTTCTCGCATCCATGGTCTTTAGCGGTAGAATGGCTACCTTTGTGGGAATTCCAGTAAAAGCTTCGGTCGCTTGGGTAGGTTGTGGCAATCCTGTGTTAACCGAGCATGCTGAAATCAGCAACAGGGCAGCCATGGCTATCAGCAACAATCTGTTCATTAGATCCTCCAGGGTCTATATATTAATTTTTGTTCTTTTACAAAGTTTTAGTACTGGGCTATCTGTCAAGAAAAAGCTTGCAGGCCAAGGATCGAACCGCTATGTACATTGACAATTTCCCCCCGGCTTTTCCTGATAATAAGGGCGCCGGTAAGGTCTATTCCTAAAATCTCAGCTTCAAAAGGAGCGGTGCCTACATCTATCTGCGCCATAGAATTTCGTCCAAAAAGCTGTTCATTGCAGTATGTGATGTAGGTAATGCTATGGGATAAGACCTTTTCATGACTCTCTACGGCTTCGATGACGCTATAGCATAGCTGTTCATTTGATATCTCACAATTCAATATCTGCTTCAGACTGATTGCGCCGAACTTACCCAATTCCGGGTCTATTTCGTTATTTGTATTCAGGCCAATTCCGATGATATAGTGTCCCGGGTGATTTTTGCAGAGTATGCCGCCAAGTTTCTTGCCTTTATACATGATGTCATTTGTCCATTTGATGCTTAAGCCGTCCTGCAGAGGGGCAAAAAGTCGGATCAATTCGCGGTGCAAACAATATCCGAGGAACAGCGCAAAAGAGGGCACGACAGTTGGATACTTAAGATCAAAGGTGATCCATAAGCCACCGGGAGGAGACAGCCAAATCCTGTCATCTCGGCCCTTGCCGTCGTCCTGAGTATTTGCGCGTACGCAAATCAATCCCTTACAATGCTCTTGAAGCCGCTTATGCTCAAGCATAGTGCTATCAAGTTCGTCATAATAAAAAAATGATCTATCTTTCATAATTCTACCAACATGGCATCGCCATAGCTAAAAAAGCGGTACCGTCTGGCTACTGCCAGCTTATATGCTTCCTTTATAAAATCATATCCCGCAAAAGCCGAAATCATCATCAATAATGTTGATTCCGGCAAATGGAAATTCGTAATTATGGCGTCCGGTACGCCAAATTTGTAACCCGGAAAGATGAAGATATCAGTCCAGCGATTTCCGTCAAGCAATTTTGTGCCGTCCCAAAAGGATTCCAGACTTCTCACCGATGTAGTACCTACTGCGATAACCCGCCTTCCTTCTCTCTTGGCCTTGTTTACGGCCTCTGCGGCTGCTGTGGAAATTTCTACACATTCACTGTGCATAATGTGTTTATCTATTCTTTCTACTTTCACCGGACGAAAAGTGCCAATGCCCACATGCAAGGTTAATTCGGTAAAAAGCACACCCCTGGCTTTGAGCCTTTGGATCAGCTCATCGCTAAAGTGAAGACCAGCGGTAGGAGCCGCCACAGAGCCGTTTTCCGAGGCATATACGGTTTGGTAGCTATCGCGGTCACCTTGTTCATCCGGACGGTTTATATAAGGGGGGAGGGGTATATGGCCGATACTCTCAATCTCCTGCCAGAAATCCCCTTTATAGCTTAGCTTGATTTTACGCATGCCATCGTCATCTTCAGGATAGACCAGGCCTTGCAGGTTTTCTGAAAAAGTAAGCACTTGCTCTCGTTTTATTCTTTTGGCCGGCATCAAAAGGCATTTCCAGGTGTCTTCTTCGGGGCAGGGATGCAGCAGCAGAACCTGGATTTTGACGCCATTGGCTTTGTAACCGTAAAGCCGGGCAGGGAATACCCGGCTGTTATTCAAAACCAGTAGATCACCGGGCTGTAAAATCTGGGTAAGGTCTTTAAATACGCAATCTTGTATGCTGCCAGAGGAGCAAACAAGGTGCATGAGGCGGGATTCCTCCCGGTTTGAAAGTGGATATTGAGCGATCAATTCATGCGGCAGATCGTAATAGTAAGCCACCTTGCTGAGTAGGTCTGGCTTCATTATTTTAATTTCAGAGGAACCTTCTGCGCGCTTTCCAAAGTGGCAACAAAGCTGCCAAAACTGATCTTGCTTTCCAGTTTAACCGGGATCTTGTATTGGTCATTTGTGATCCAGATATAGATATTCCCGGTTTGCTTGAAGAGAGCTTCACCCCGCAGTATGGGTTCTATCACCAGACATTCAACCTCACCGAATATGCTTTTGACGGTTTCTTTACGGTGTATCATTACCTCTGTGGGCATATTTCTGCCATCAGCGGTGATATTTACCATTACGCTTTTGCCTACTTTCAGGTCTTGATTTCGCACATAGTAAAATGCACTCAGGATATCCTGGGAATCGCCTGGCATATCCATCTCGGAATTGTTAAATCTGGCTTCTTTGAATGACCATCTCTGGTACGTGGTTTTTGCTCTGGGATGATCGTAAATATGTACTCTGTGCTGACGGTAATTACCTTCTTGCAGGTTCTTAGCAAATTTATGCGGCAAAAAAGACTCTTTATCCCACCAGGATTCCACCCGATCCCGTACCCGGAAAAACTTATCAAAGAATGAGTAGGTCTTGGCATTTGTGGTCAAATACCAGACTGGAGTGCCCTGATATACAGATGTGCGCGCCTCCAGGGTAGCCTCGGCAGCGCTGATAATACCATATTTTACCTTGAAAGTGAGTTTTTCGCCATCCATAAAGGCCTCGGCACTCAGGCTAAGGCTGATCAATAAGAATGCCACAAACAGGAGCTTTTTCATAATTTTCCCCCGGTAAGAAAGATTTCTTCACCACACAAGCTTCTTAAGTCCTCAGATATCATAAAATCGGCTACTTGTTTGATCTCGGCTATAGAGACTAATTGTTTGGAAGCTGAACCAGCTATATGCTTGGCAAAATAAGCTTTGCGAAACCTCAAATAAGAGCCGCTGAAATCTTCTTCCAGAGCGGTATCTACCGGCGCTGGAGCTATGGAGTTTATCAGGACATTGGCCGAAGAGCATTCTAAAGCAGCACTTTTGGCCAGATTGGCTATAGCTGCCTTCGATGCTGCATAAGCCGAACCATTTGCCAAGCCACTACGTGAAACTTCCGAGCTAAATAGAACTACCCGTCCAAAATGCCGCGCTATCATTTGGGGTAAAACCGCTCTTAAGACGTTGTAAGCAGGATAGAAATTATCGTCAAAGACCCGTTTGAATTGCAATGGATCGGTATCTGCCAGGGCCTGGGCATCTTCACTGCGAATCGCTGAGCAGTGGATCAGGCAGTCAATGTCGCTCTTCAGTCCACAGATTAGCTGTTTCAAAGTCTCAAGGTCCCGCAGATCAACAGCCAGTTTCAAGGATTTCAAACCTGTTATGCGATGATCGTTTTTATGATATAAAAGTATCAATTCTCGCCCCTCAGATTCGTATTGACGGGCCAGAAAACTACCAATCTGAGAATTGGCTCCAGTGATCATTATAGTTTTCATATTTTTAATATCCGATCTATTATTTGGTGAGCAAGTTCAAATTTGTCGCCCTCAATACACAAAGGCTCTGCTGAAGCTGATAGGATTTGAACTGAGTTGCTGTTTTTCCCGGCGTTGCTCAAGTGATTGGCAATAATGAGGTCGAGATGCTTGCTTTTGAGTTTCTTCAGTGCATTCTCAGTCAAGTCCTGAGTCTCGGCTGCAAAACCAATCAGCTTTTGCCCCGGGCTTTTGTTTTTACCCAGTTCTGCTAATATATCGGGCGTTGTCTCCAGTTCCAGGGTAAGTTGTTCGCCCTTTTTGATCTTGTCTGGACAAGCTTTTTTGGGTTTATAGTCAGACACAGCGGCACATTTGATGATCCAATCCATCTTGCCGGCTCGGGACATGATCTCGGCATACATCTCGTCCACAGACAGCGTTTGCACAGCTTCATCAAGATAATAGGGTATCTCCTGGCTTACCTGGGCATAGATCAGGCAGACCTGAGCGCCGCGCAGGCTCAGCGCCCGGGCCAAAGCTATCCCCATCTTTCCGGAAGAGCGATTTGTAATCATGCGCATGGGGTCTATCTTTTCCCCAGTAGCGCCGGCGGTTACCAGCACTTTCTTGCCGATAAGGTCTCTTCTGTAAAGCAGGTAGCTGCGAATGGCATATATAACCTCCGGATTGGGAGGGTATTTCCCTTTGCCTTCATAGGCGCAGGCCAGCATACCGGTGGCGGGCTCCAGAACCTGATGTCCCCTTTCCCGCAGTATGCCGATATTGGCCAGGGTAGCGGGGTTTGCATACATGTTGACGTTCATGGCCGGTACCCACAAAATCGGTTTTGTATGAGCCAGGATGGTGCAGGAAAGAAGATCATCGCTCAGCCCATGTGCTGCCTTGGCTATAGCGCTGGCAGTGGCAGGGGCTACTACGATCAAATCTGCCCAATCTGCGAGGCTTATATGCGGGATGGGGTCAGAGTCTTCCCACAAAGAGCTGTGCACCGTAGAGTGGGTAATGGCAGCAAAATTGAGCGGGCTCACAAAGTTACGAGCCGCCTGGGTGAGGATGGTGCGAATTTCGTATCCAGCCTTGTATAGCTGGCTGGCCAAGTCTATGGTCTTGTAGGCGGCGATGCCGCCACATACACAAAGCAGGATTCTGGGTTTTTTGTCCATGATCAAAACTTCAGTGAAAGCTTTAGCATGGGGACATTACGATAGAGGTCCATGCTGATTTGGGTTCGGCGCTCTTGAGCCTGAGATTGCAGGACATTGATGCCACTTGCCAGATGATTCAGGATGATCACTCCTACCACGAGTTTGCCATAGGACTTCAGGTCCTGAGAATCATTGCGCATACGGTTGTATTTGGCGCGCCTGTCTGCACTTTCCCATCTCCAATAGTGGTCTTCGCCATAGCTATGCTCGTTTATATAGTTCTGTTGAGCTACCGGGTCATTAGAGAAGAGCCTTTGCGCCTCCTGCCGGATCATGGCATTGTAGCCATCAGCATCAAAGCCGCTGCTATTGTATTTGCCCAGGTTCTTTAAAAACTCGGCGTCGTAATCTGCAGGATTCACCTGCGCAAATTTCAAAGCATAAGTGTAAGAATTATCCAGCAGCAGATCGGCCTCACTGCCTAAATACAGATATGTGCCTATCAAAGCTGCTTCAGCGGCCAGCATGCCATAGCCATAGCTCTTGCCGTTTCGCACCTGAGTATATCCGGGTACAGCCAGAGCAAGCAGCAGGTCTTTGCCCTGAGCCCACAATCCACTTACAGCCAGTATGCAAAAGAGGATGATGATAGTATGTTTGTAGCGCATTAAAACCTCATTTCATAGTTCAGCATCATACCATCACTACCGTGGGGACTGGCATAAACATTTACATTTTTGCTCAGGATAGCAGTATCTATCACACTGATAGCCCTGTTTAAAAGCATTACTCCCAAGGCAAGATTATGATTTATCTTGATCCTTTGATGAGCCTTGCGCATATCGATGTATTTTTCCCAGTGCATGTTGCTTTGCCACTGCCAGCTTTCCTCGCCGGTGTAAGTATTGGCCTCCATGTAGTCTATATAGCCCTGTATATCATTGTGATAGATCACAAAAAAGTTCCTGGCCATCATATCCTGGAAATCGTTGAACTCTTCACTGCTGATGTACTCCTGTATCACCTGATAGTGATTTTGTGGCATATACAGCGGCACTCCCGCATAAGTCAAGGCGTAGTTCTTGTAGGCGTCTTTCTTTAAATCCATGTCATGATTAGTCTTGAAAAAGGAGTAAGTAGCTACGATATCAGACATCAGCAAAGCTACCCCGCGATTGGTCTTTCCCATGGCAATTTCAGCGCTGCCGGGAACCAGGGCACTCATTCCTATCAAGCCTATTCGGGACTGAGCCCAAAGGCTGCCGCTGGAAAGTAAAAGCAGCAGGATGCCGATAAGGCTCAAAGCTTTTGCTTTATGCAGTTTCATTAGAATTTCCAGTTAAAGCCAAGTGTAGGCGTAAGATTCTGATCCCGGACAGCTGTGTAATACTGCATGCGTATGCCGCTGTCTGAGATCGCACCACGATTTACCTTGCGGGTTACCCTTACCGCGTCTATAGCTGCGCCAATATGGTTGAAAACCAGGCCAAACTTGAAGTAATTGGTTTTGGCATAAGCGTCTTTGGCTTCATTGCGCATATTTACATAAGTCTCACGCATACGACTGGAGGCATGGGTATCGTTTTCCACCGGAACACCGATATTGTCTCCCCAAAGAGGATAGTTGCCGCGCCATTTCCAGTTCGGATCGAAGGGCTCCTCACTGTGGCCGCCAGGATACCAGATCGGGGTTATGGGGTCCCCATTTTCATCTACAATGTTTCCTGAAGCATCGGTGGCGAAGGTATAATACCAATCAGCCCAACCAAATACATAGTGCGGATATTTGCCGATATCCTCGTAAAAATGCTGGCAGTCATGAGCATCGAGGCGGAAATAGCTTTCTTCGTATATATCCACAGGATTGAGGCCCTTCAGGATTTCTTCGATGCGGTGTTGACGGTCCCGGGCATAACGGTAAGTCTCGATACTACTGCCATCGCCCAGTTCGTATGTGATCAATTCCTGATTTGCATATCGCTCAAAATCCTTAGTCTTGTCATTGCCTTGCTTTTGATACACAAACAAACCGGCGATCAATCCAATCTCTATAGCGGGGAAGATGTAAGTAGTGAAAGCCGATTTATCGGCATAAAATTGACCTGCGCCTGGAACGAGGGCCGACATCACCATGGCCAGATGAGCGTTTTTCTTCGCATAGTTTATTGTGATGAAATCCTTATCCAGAGCTTCTTCTTCAGCCTGATCATCATCTCCCCAAATCCAATCTTCCTTAGCCTGAGCCACCAGACTGCCCAAAAAGCTTACCAAAAGGACACATAATAATATCTTTCGCATCAGTTCCTCCCTTATTTCTCTACCGTAAATTTTAAGGTTTTCTTAGCTTTGCTGCCATCTATATGCACTATATAGACTCCGGAGCTGAATCTGGAGGCATCAAGCTCAATATCGTGATTTCTCCCATCTATAAATAGCCGGTCCGAATACACTTTTGATCCGGATATATCAAAGATATCCAGCTTCACCGGTGAGCCAGCCGCTGTAAGATGGAGTCTGAATATTCCTGATTTTACCGGATTCGGAAATACATAAGCAGCGAAATCTAAAGGGGGAGGCGAGGGAGAGTCAGCATCTAAATAATGATAATATGCTCCGCTTTCGCCATTTCTGAATCCACTCCACAAAATGGGATTTTTCGCCGCTGTCAGACTGTGTATATAAACCCGGCTACCCTCGGAGGCTTTCAGAGAGTAATACCACAACAGCTGATGATTTGGCTCATCATAATACAGGTAATCCTGCTTTGAGGCATGCTCTGGGGTACCGGCATAGGGATAAAGCAAAGAGTTCTGAGGCAGCAGCTCCCCGGTCTCCGATAGCGCTACATAGCCCTGGCCTGTGACCGGATATAAAAGGGTTGTCTGACCCTGCAGGCTCAGCACCCTGGGGTGTTTCCCCTCCGCCAGAGCAAACTGATCCAGATAGATGGGGAATCCTGGCAGTATATAGCCGCTTTCTCCCAAAAGATAAGCCCGATTGCCCAAACCAAAGACGAGCCGGAGACCCTCATTATCCTGAGCAAAAAGAGCCAGTTGAGTAGGTAAATACTCTGTGGTATTGGTAAATAGCTTTTGCAGACGGTTGGGTTGATCGAGATTAAAGTTATCTCCCCAGGACCCTTTGTAAGAGTAGATATCCCCTTTATCGGAGATGAGAAAGACCTTGTATTGATTACTATCTATCTCACCTGGAGTCACTTCATGATACGATTGATAGACTACCGGCTCATAGCTGCCAAATTCATCCGGCAGATCTACATAGCCTGTCAGAGAGCTGAAATCGGTAGCACTGAAGATCGTAAAATCTCGCTGTCTGAGTACCAGAATATAGTCCTCGAACGCAGCTATGCGTTTAATCCCTTCTATAGCGATGAATTCCTCGATCTCAAAATTGCTGATCTTATACAGGCAGTTTTCGCTATGGGCAAAAACCGCATTATCCATCGCCAAAGGCCTGGAAAGACTACTGGGGAAATTGATTCTGTGGCTGGCTATATTTACATCCGCAAAATCCATGAAATACATGTTTTTGCCATTTACTCCCACCAGTTCATCATAGCCGTCTTGATTGCTATCCACGCTCAGCATGGGATAGTCAAAGGAGACAGCAGGGATAGAGCTGGGGCCAAAGATGTCTTGCCAGCTATCGCTCATATAGCTGTACAGAGTCAAGCCAGCTGTTCCGTAATATGGCACCGCAATCTCGCTGTAATTCGTATTGATCGGGCTGGCAGGAATACTGGAGCCAGGCCGGGTTTCTGTGAATAGACCCTCAAAAAGGCCGGCTTTCAGATTAAGGGTCATTACAGGGGCAGGGTCAGAGATATTATCCATGTAAAACATGCTGCCCAAGCCGTTTGTAGCCAGCATGGCAGGCTTCGTGCTTGAGCTCAGCCGAGGCCGCCAATCCTGCTGAGACCAGTTTACAAACTGCCCGCCTCCGCCCAAGAGGGGTTTGCGGGAATGGAAATATTCATAGGGAGTTCCCGTCCAATACATGGAGTATGGTTCTCCCAGGTCGTGCAGCCCATCCGCTTCCAGGACGCTTACTCCGGGACGGTTAAAATCTGTATTGATACTGTTGTTCTCAAAATTTGACCAGAAGCTGCCATCTTCCAGCACCCTTCCTTCATTATATATAAGTTCCTCATTTACATGCCAGACCAGGATGCCACCGCCCTTAGCATCGCCATTTGCCATAACAAAAGAAGGCAGAAGATAATCGTACTCGTAAGTAGGCTGATTGCTGGGGTCGTTAAAGGCTGTGGGATACAGTACCACGCGTCCATCCAGGGCTCCAAATACAGCCGTAGCTCCATCCCCGTCAGGGTCCACACTGCGGTTTTCGATTAGATAATACTCATTGTGACCGATCGGGAAACGAATGAGGTTTGGCTTGGTATCAGCGCCTTGCATGTAGCTGCTGGCAGCCAGCTCTACCGAACTGAAAGGCTCAAGGTCGGATACCTCTACCATCAGCCCCCGCTGGATGAAATTCTCTTCAAAGAGTAGTGCCCTGCTAAAGGCTCCCGGCAAAGCGGGTAAGATGCCTTCTACATAGACCAGATCGCCACCTTCCAGCTCATCCACCAAGACCCCGGCGCCACCGCTGTCCATGATGTCAAAAGCTCCCACCATGGGATAGAAATTCCGGACGTTATACAAATCCACCAGCCCCAGAGAGTGTCCAAATTCATGAAACATCACTGAGTTCAGAGACCCATACCCTGAATGGATGTTTATGCCATCCTCGGAAGACACTGTGAAATCCTGCGAGATCGTGGCCGGAACGTTGCAAGCGTGATAGATTGCAGTTTGTCCATTATCCACTAGTACTTTCTTTTCTTCCGGCACGCGGATAAAGAAGGAAGGTAAATCCACCGGAGTATCTCCCAGGACATCGTGTTGCCAGTCTGAGCCGGCATGGATAATCATATAGTGCTGATAAGCGGAGAAGTCGATCTCAGGGTCGTCCTGATCTGCTGTTTCAAAGGCTGTGGTAAAATACTCTTCCATCTTGGCGACAAATTCGTCGCTGGAAACTCCCTCGGGATTGTAATAAGCCATGTAATGGGGAAGAGTATAAGCCGGCTTATCTTTTGGCCATACATCATACTGCAGATTGTAAGCTCCGGCAGAAACGGCCAGATAATAATAGCGCATAGCTTCCAGGTGGGCTTCAAAATACTGCCTATCGTGAGGCGGTGCACCGATGCTATAGATATATTCTGGATCGGGCTCCAGCTGAAACTTGCCATTACCGGTGCTTGCAGGATCGTCTATCAGCTCTTCCTGGAAGTCAACCAGGATAACTAAGAGCTTTTCATAGTTGCCCTTGCTTTGCGGCAATTGCCTTGGGTCCATCGGCCGCCGCAGCTGCTTGGCATAAGGATGTCTTTTGGGTTTAAGGCTGTGTTGTGCAGGCGTAAGCAGCATCTTTTGAGCAAAAAGCTGCATAGCCAAAAGCACAAACAGCGCCGAGAGTATTGCTCGCAGCCAGCCGGAATGCACAGTGTTATTCTTCATTTTTCACCACTTGTATTTTATGAGCTATATGGCCACAGAAGCAGGGCTGCACTTAGCCCGCTTCTGCAGCTTGATAATGGCCTAATACTCAAATCCGATGGAGAAAACTTTGTTAAAATCGGTAAGTTCGCCAGCGGGAACCATCGAGAAATCTATGGACAGTTTGTAACGGTTGCTAAATTCATAGTTGAATCCTGCCCCAAAACTGGGACCGGTGATGCTACCTGCTTCGTCGGAGAAATAACCGCCTCTGAGCGCAATTAACTGCAGATAAGTATATTCTGCACCAACGCCGTAGATAGCCTCATCCATGTATTCCCAGCCTGTGATGAAGCGCTGAAAAATATTATCTTCATTGGCCAGCATTTTACTGGCTTCAGCCGAGACTATAAGCTTGTTGATGGGGTTATCCATCACGGTGTAAGCTGCTCCCAGACGCACGGTCATCGGAGATGGGTCGGCCTGTTCCTGATCCACAAAAGTCACGTCCGGACCTATGTTTTGAATAACCAGAGACATGTCCAGTCCCGGGACATTGGCCAAATCCCGATACTTAGCTCCAACGTCGAAACCAAAGCTGAAAGCCTTACCTTCGGAATCGGTAAAGCCAGTGGCAGGTGCCAGATAGCTGTATATAAGCTTGAAGTTTGCGCCCACACCCAGCTTGGCAGGGATCACTTCATAGGAATAACCCAGGGCTCCGGCAATATGAAAGGAGTGGAAACTCCCCAGAGCTGTTCCGCTGGAATCCGTCTGATCTTGAGTTCCTGCATCCAGCAATACTATATGAGCGTTCAGGTTGCCTATATCCTCGACATACTGATTCCAGCCCAGATATTCGTAAAACATATCGTTGAGGCCAGAGCCTTGCAGCCAGGGGATATGGTTGAAAGCAAGCTGTCCTTTGCGGTTAAAAGCAGTAGCTCCAGGATTCCACCACATGGCGTAAGCATCATCCGCTACAGCGGAATAGGCACGCCCCATGCCATTGGCACGGCCACCCGGTTCAAATGTAAGAAAGAGTAACGAGCCTTGTGAAATAGCTGCCAAAGGAGCAATTCCCAGTAAAACAAGGCAGAAGGTGATGATGATATGTCTGATCGACATTTATACCTCCACAGGTTCAGGGTTTACTTTTAGTGTCAGCAGGGCTTTGAAGATATCCCTGTGTGTTTGCTTATGATCTGCGCTTTTGCAAGCCTGATAACTAAACAATAGCAAAGCACAAATCGCCTTTGATATCATAGAATACTGCCTTATAGCAATTTTGCCAAGTTTCTCCTTGCAAGTTATGGTGCCGAAGGCCGGAATCGAACCGGCATGAGCTAAAAGCCCGGTGGATTTTGAGTCCACTGCGTCTACCAATTTCACCACTTCGGCATCCTATGTTTCAAAACTTAGAATTCTCTTTCTTTGTCAAGCAAAAAGAGTTAATTAGCCTCAGCCTTGATAAATTTTGCATACTTATTTGCTGCATCATCAAGGGCTTCCCTGGGGGTAGATTCATTGCGCATAGCGCGCTCAAGAGAACTTTTAAGTTCTGGTCTGGCCTTGAACCAGGCTGAGGTCTGTGGCTCAAAGACCGCATTCTCCAGCTGATCATATATGCCTTGGAATTGGGGATATTTACCCAAAAATTCCTGTATCGTATCACTGTCCATAGCACTTCGCCGCACCGGCATATAGTTTGTTTCCACACTCCAGCGGGCAGTCTGCTCTGTATCTGTAAACCATTTGATAAATTCCCAGGAGGCGCGCTCACGCTTTTCATCCCCTGATTTGAAGATCACGATATTGGTGCCCGAAACGGCGCTTTTATCCGTCTTATAGGTAGGCAAGGGCGCATAACCGATATTAAAATTTATCGGTTGCTGACGCATGTGAGTAATAGACACGCTGGAACCCTCATACATCGGCACTATCCCAGCCAAAAAGTCATTTTGACCGTCGTATCCGGTTACCAGATACACGCTTTCATCTTTTAACATCATATCGGTAATATAGCTTAGGGCCTGAACTCCCGCTTCGCTGTTTAAGGCAGGATTTCCCTGCTTATCTACTATCGTGCCGCCGGCTTGATGCAAAAGATTGATGAACTGCCATTCATTCACGTTGAAATTCGAGCCCCAGCGATCTATCTGTCCATCACCGTCTGAATCGCGGGTCATCAATTTGGCCAGCTTACGAAATTCGTCCCAGGTCTTGGGGAAATAGTCGGGGTCTAAACCCATACGGTAAAATTCGTCTTTATTGTAAAAATATGCTCTTACGCTTTTATT